>CAVKTU010000114.1:0-4513 GCA_963659395.1 Holdemanella sp.
GATAAGTTCGTTAACGGCTTCGCATTGAATTAAGTCCATTTTCCCCGACAAAAACGCTCGTTCGGTGAATTCGCCATTTTTGGCATATCTAGCCCCCAAACCCATCAGAACCGATATTATTTCTTTAATAACCAAAAGAGAGCCGTGGCAAGATATTTCAACCACATTTTCGCCCGTCATCGAAGCATTCGCTGGATACAAAAAAAGCATTACTTGGTCAATCGGGTCTTGGCCATTTAGCATTTCTCCAAAGACCATTTTCCTAGTGCCGTCTATAGATTGGGGTTTAGAAAAACATTTTCTGGCATATTCGAAAGAAGAAGGTCCGCTCATGCGGATGACAGCCAAAGCGCTTTTGAAAGGCGGCGTCGCCAAAGCAACGATTGTTTCCGACATATTATTCCTTCCTGATTGTTCCTTTTTTCGAATGCACGCGAATGGATCCGCTTTGTGTTTTCGACAATTGCTTAGCGAACCCGATAGCCTCCGCCTGCGTTTTAAATAATTTGATTGGTTTTTTGCCGCTCGCCAACTTCACTTGCCAAAGACCGCTGTTGGGTTGTTTAGAAATGTGATAGACGCGAGGCCCTCCGGCATATCCTTTCGCTTTGGGTGTGTTCATATTTCTGTTTTCGGGCTCTTTTACTTCGTTTTCAGTTACATTCTCCGTTGTTTGGTTATCGGTTTTTACTTGGGTTTCGCATTGGTTTTCGGTTTTTTCGTTTAATTCGGCGAAGTCGGTTTCGTTTGATTCAACGCTTTCATCGTTTGAATCACCAACCGCTTTTTCTTGTGGCTTCTTTTTGATGAGAAACGCAAACAAAACACCAATCAAATAAAGGATGGCGACGGCGAAGGAGGCATAAGGCAAATAAAGAATTTCATGGTTGCCAGCGACGAACGAAGGGGAAATGTACGCTTTCGTAGAAGCCGAAAGCAAACCGTTAAGGTCAGTGCCGGCGAAATATAAAACCAAAATTACTGCGCTATATAAAACCGGTATTGTTAAGGCGAATAGCCCCAAAAGGAAAGGAGAGCTTTTTCTCTCTTTGTTTAAAATAAAGAAAGAGATAAAGGAAATTATCGGCAAAAGCAAAGATAAATAGAGGCCGCCATCAAGAACAAAACCCTTTAGTGTGCCTTCCGTAAGGTCATAAACCGGATAAGAGAAGGAAAAGGAGAGCAAAAGGCCGGCAATAGTGCCACACAAAGAAGCTAATTTTAACAATATAAGCCAGATTGGTGTGGTTTTTTTCGTTTTTTGAAAAAGAAAAAATACAATGATAATTAGCGATATCAACAAAGATATCGCCCCATTAAAGCACGAAAAAGACAGAGTGGAAGATACATACCCGTATTGTTTAATGCTGGCGGCAAGACCGATGACGATAAAAACGATCGACACCGTTTCCATCAACAAGACGCTTAATTTTCTTCGTTTTTCCATTTTGTTCCCTCTTTTGTATTTTAAAAGAAAGGTCAGCTTAATTAAAGAAAAGGCGGGATTTCCCGCCATTGATTCGAAAATCGCAATTCTTAGTCGATGTATTTTATAACAACCGCGCGCGAAGGTCCCTCACCAACCGATTCGGTTTTGATATGCTCATCGAAGTCAGACAAAGTGTTATGGATAATCCGTCTCTCATCGGGTGTCATTGGCTCCAATTTAACGTCGACGTGATTCCTTAAGACGTCATTGGCGTTCCTTCTAGCTACATAGGCTAAACGACCGTATTTGTCCTCTTTATATCCGCCGACATCCAAGAGAATGCGATAGCGGTGGTGAAATTTGTTGCTGACGGCCAAACGAACCAACTCATTGAGGGCTTGAAGCGTTTTCCCACCCTTGCCAATCAAAACCGGATTCCTTTGGGAATCGATGGAAATGTGGATGATATCGTCTTCGACATGGGCTTCCGTGGTTATTTCAATGCCGAGATCCATAATCGCCGTTTTCAAATATTCTTGGGCGTATTCAACCGCGTCAGATTCCTCATAAACCTCAATCGCAATTTCTTTGTGAAAGATGCCTTTCTTCTCATCCACAACTTTGTAGATTAAATTCTCGACCGGCAAAGAAAGTTCTTCCGACGCTTTTTTTAGTGCGTCTTCGATCGTTTTCTCTCTGAATTCTTTCATGTTTATACCTCTCAATTTAGAAACGAATGTTATTTATGGACCTTCTTCCCCATCTTTTTGGAGATGATGGCTTGAACAATGGCTGTCTGAGCCATCGATAACAAAGCGCCAATAGCCCAGTAAACGCCCATAGCGGCAGGCAAGGCAAATCCTAAGAAGATGGTGAAAATCAACATACCATACGACACATATTTCATCGTCTTGGCGTTTTTGTCAGCGGTTGGGTTGGTGGTCAAGCGCGCTTGGTTTTTGGTTTTCGCTTTGGTTATCCATTGCGGCAATTTCATCGCTAAGAATTGCAAAACGGCCATAACGATAAAGAGGATTAAGGCCGTCCACCAGCCCGATGTATTCAAATACCAGGTTCCCGAAGTATTGAAAAGAACACTTTGAATGGTGTCGCTTAAACGAAGATTTAGAACCTCGCCCGAAGCCAAGACAGCGCTCCCTTGCAAAGCTCCCCACACCGAAATAAAGACGGGGAATTGAATAACAAGGCCGATTATGGTGCTAAACATGCTGACTTTGTTTCGTTTGTATAAAGCCATTTGCTCTTGTGATAAACGCATTTTTTCGGCGTTATTGGTGGCAGAATTGGGGTATTTCGCTTGGATTTTCGCCAATTGGGGCTGCAAAGCCTGCATTTTTTGCTGATCGCTGGTGCTTTTGAAAGTCAATAACGCCAAAACCAAACGAACGATTATCGTGGTTATGATCAAAGCGCAAATCTGCCCAACGCCGGAAAGGGCGGGATCCATAGCCAAAGACAACGAATCAACGAGCCAAGCGACCGGATAAACGATCAAACCTTCGAATAAACCCTTGCCCCAAGCGTCTCCCCAGGTGGTTGTTTCCATTGAAACCGTCCAGTTTCCGCTCGATCCGTAATGCCCGTATTTTCCTTCGCGAGTGGTAATGCAAGAACGAATGTTGTTTACGGTGCTGCTAATGGCTGATTTGTAATAATTCGCAAAATCGCTGCCAGGGCAATTGGAGGCTCCTATTTCCTTTTCGATGGCCTCGTTCCATTTATACCAATTCCCGAAATCAAAAGTGTATTTGTTGGTGTCGCCATCCTTCGTTTCGGTAACGAATTTAAGATAGCCGAAATTGCGAAGAATGCTCTTTTCGTTGATATTCACGCCTTCTTCGTTGCCAACGCAATCGGCAACGTCGAAAGGGTTGATCGCGGCTGCCGTGACCGTCTCGATCGTAACGTCATAACCGCTAAGGATGGCTTCTCCGACCGCTTCTTTTAGAAGGAGAGTATCGATTCTTTTAAAATATTCAAAAGACGGAATCGAATAAGAATTGTTTTTGGCGTTAGTAATAATCGTTCCGTTTAAATAAGCGGCTTTTTTTGCGGCATATCCGCCATTCGCATCAACCGGTATATAAGCCCAAAGACCAGAATTGCCTTCCAACGGATTGAAACAAAGTCCTTTTTTTTGGTATTCCTCGGGAACATTCTCTTTGCCGTCGACATAAACAGTGACGCCTTGCTCATATGGATAAGCGATGTTGGCTTTATCTAAATCCGAGCAAAAATTAGCGACGCAACTAGAAAGGGCAAAAGAGGCAAAAAGAGCCCCGAATAACCCAAACAGCTTGATTTTAGTTTTCTTTTTCAATGTTTTTCTCCGCGATTTTTCCCCAAAGCTCCGAAATTTCCTTCTTCGCTTCGCCGTAATTGTCGGTTAGGTAGGACGACCTTACAAGAATGATGATGTCAAACGGCTTTTGGAAATCGAGGCTCTCGTTGACCAAGGTGCGAATCTGTCGCTTTATCTTGTTTCTAGTAACGGCGTTGCCGTTTTTCTTCCCGACGTTTATTCCAACACGGATCTTTCCGTTGTCGTTTTTTCGGTAATGAACCACGAAGTGAGTCGTTTTTAAGAGTGGTGATGAGGAGATAATCTGGCTGAATTCCGAATGTTTTAAAATTCGGTTTTCCCGTTTCATTAGAAAATTAGGCGGCAATTTTGGCGCGGCCTTTGGCGCGGCGACGAGCCAAAACAGCGCGTCCATTGGCACTCTTCATCCTTTTGCGGAAACCCGCTTCGTTGGCGTGTTTGATTTTTGATGGCTGGTAAGTCTTTTTCATGATGAAATCCTCCGAGGTTCACTTGCGTGCGGAATGATTATAGTTTTTTAATGGCTTTAAAACAACGAAAAGAAACGGCACCTTTTCCACAAAAAAGCCTCGCGCGCGCTCGTCTCCTTCTTATTGATGCCAATAGATTGACAAAAGCTCGCGTTTTGATGATGCCGAAAAGACTCAGCAAAACCAAAAGAAAAACTCTCAAAACGACGTTTTAACGAATTAAAATCGCATCTATCGTTTTTTCATCGACAAAGAAAGAAAATGCTTATG
>CAVKTU010000115.1:0-4468 GCA_963659395.1 Holdemanella sp.
GGAGTGGACATAGCTACGGGTGACCCCATAATTCCCGGCGAGCAAAACTATGAATACAAATGTTTGCTGACTGGTGAAACTTTGCTTTTGAAAACGTATAGTTTTGAAACTGTCGTCTCTGAAATTTTAGAAACAGTTTTGATGAGGGGTCCATCGAATAGTAGAAGTAAAGATTATTACGATCTTTATATGCTTAGAAAAACGAAGAAACCAATGATGGAAACGGCAATTTTAAGAACGGCTTTTAAAACGACATGCGAATATCGTGGGTTTAAAATTTCAAAGAAAGAGGCTTTGGCGTTAATTGAAGAGATTTCTATCAATCAATTGATGACGCAACGATGGGTTAGTTATTGCAAGAATGTGAAATATGCCGATGGCCTGCCATTTGCTAGTGCTTTGGACGCCATTAAGGAATGGATTGGGACCATAATTGAAAAATAACAGCAAGATATTATGTTGAAGTCCGGCATCTTTTTGGTGTGCGCTATTGATGAATGGCGACGCAGAAAAACGTCTTTTCCCTTCTTTCCGCCATAGTGTAATATAATCGACGCATGTCTTTCTCTATTTGGAAGCGTCGCTTCCTCAACAACTACAAAAAGTATGTTGCTATCTCCCTATCGACTTTGGGCGTCGCGTTCTTGCTTGCTTCCTTTATCGTTAACGCGATAGGTTTGGCCGATTCTTCATCTTCGTTTGGCCTTTCTTCTTTGACTAGCATCATCAATTTCTTATTGTTGGCTTTGGCCTATGGCTATCTCTTTTATGGCAATCTAAATGGCACATCCATCGCCTATCGAGGGATGCTGCTTTTTGTTTTTTACGTTCTCTGGGATTTTGGCTACGCCTCCTTCTCGATGTTATTGAACCTTATAAGCGTCGCCAGCACTCAAGACCCTCTCTATATCACGATTTCCATCGCCCTTTTCGTTGGCACTATTCTTGCTTTGGCAAGCGGAATCCTTTGTTACGTGCGTACTAGACAATACCTAACCTCGACTTATGCGAAATATGAGATGGTCCGCCTATGGGCTCTTCTCTTCATGATTTTCGTCTTGTTAGGCGATGGCCTAATGGTGGCCTATTATGCGAGTTTCGTTTATTTGGGCGTGGCTCCGTTATACGTTTTCTTTTATTTGCTGGAGCCGATATCGATTATGCTCATGTCGATCGTCTGTTTCTTCACGGTCTTGCGCTTGAAGAGCAATTATTAGGGCTTTGCGGGGTTTTTCGCTTTTTTCAATATCCCGAATGGCTTTCTAAGCCTATTCATTTGCGCGGATATGTTGCAAATACAACCATAATCGCCTCAAGCGTGGTTGTGAATGCAACACGGAAAAGGAAGCAAGGAATCTTGCTATAGGAGGCAATTGGGTTAATGGCCGTCTTTTGTTCACGCTTTGCTCCGATCTATGATCAAAGGAAACCCTTTATCGTTTTCTCGTTTGTGCTAAACTATCGAGGCCAAAGGGGAGTAGCGCTAATCCGATCTCCGACATCCCGTCAAGCATTTGACCGGAACGGATGGGCAATTGCCTCGCAAGACCTTTGTCAAAGCGTTTTCGCGGAGCAAAGGAGGCTACTACCATGTTCGAAAACAAAAGCATCCCCGACGTTTTAGAAGAGCTTAAAACGGGGAAAGACGGTTTAAGCGAAGAAGAGGTTAAGGCTCGTCAGGGGCATTACGGGCCCAACAAATTAGACGAAAAGGACAAAGATAGCCCTTTAAAGATTTTCTTTGGCCAATTCAAAGATCCGATGGTCATCATTTTGGCCGTGGCTGCTTTAGTGAGCCTAGGGATGGGGATCTTTGAGGTCATCAAAGAAGGGCGCAATTATTCTTTTAGCGATGCTGCCGAGGTCATCATCATCTTTGCCGTCGTCTTCCTCAATGCCATTATCGGCACCGTGCAAGAATGCAAAGCCGAGAAAGCCTTAGAAGCTTTAAAGAAGCTCTCTTCGCCGACGGCCACCGTCCGCCGCGAAGGGAAATTGTTAGAAGTCAAAGCGACGGAGCTCGTCCCGGGCGACGTCGTCATTTTGGAAGAGGGTCGAAGCGTGCCCGCCGACCTTCGCCTCATCGAATCGCACGCCCTTAAAAGCGACGAATCCTCTCTCACGGGCGAATCCTTGCCGATCGAGAAAGACGCCAATCTCCTTTTAAGCGAGGAAGTCGGCGTTGGCGACCGTTTGAATGAGGTCTATATGAGCACCCCGATTGTCTATGGGCGGGGAGAAGGGGTGGTTATCGCCACCGGCATGAAGACGGAAATCGGCAAAATCGCCTCGATGCTCGCTAGTGGCGAAGACGAGTCGACGCCCTTACAGAAAAACCTGGCCAAAATCTCCAAATTCCTTGGTTATCTTACCGTCGGCATTGTGGTCCTCATGTTAGCCGTTTCGATGATTTGGGATGCCGTTAAAGGCAATCTCGCCGAAGCGTGGTCCCAGAATATCCTCGATGCCGTTGGTTTAGCGGTGGCCGCCATTCCCGAAGGACTCACGGCGGTGGTGACGATCGTCTTGGCTCTGGGCATGCAGAAGATGATCAAAGTGAATACCATCGTGCGCCGTCTGGCTTCGGTAGAGACCTTAGGGGCCGTTTCGGTCATTTGCAGTGATAAGACTGGCACTTTGACGCAAAACAAGATGACGGTGGTGATGGCCTATCAAGATGAGAAGACGTATGAGCAAAAGGATTTTTCCGTCGAGAACGTCGGCTTCTTGGCCAAGGGAATGGCTCTAGATAGCAACGCCTCCGTCGAAAACGGCATTTATGGCGATCCGACGGAAGTCGCTTTGGTCGATATGGCCCATCGCTTAGGCTATAAGAAAAGCGACCTAGAGAAGGAAACGCCGCGTCTTAATGAGCTGCCTTTCGATTCCGTCCGCAAGATGATGAGCACCCATCACGCGATGGGCGACAAGAAAATCCTCTTCACCAAAGGGGCGATGGATCAAATCCTTAAGCACTGCACGGGCATCTTGCTTAATGGCAAGGTCAAAAAAATCGAGCAATCTGATATTGATAATGTGTACGCCGCTAGCGAGAAGATGGCCATGAAGGCCTTGCGTGTTTTGGCCTTGGCGTATCACGAAGGCGAAGAATTAGAAGAAGAGAATTTGGTTTTCGTCGGCTTAGTGGGAATGGTCGATCCGCCTCGTCCCGCCGCCGCCCCGGCCGTTAGGACCCTCAAAGGCGCTGGCATCGTCACCATCATGATCACGGGAGACCATAAGGATACCGCTTTCGCGATTGCTTCCGAGCTTGGCATCGCCTCTTCGTTAGACGAGGTGATGTCGGGCGATCAAATCGACGCTTGCTCGTTTGACGAATTACGGGAGAAAGTGAAAACGGTTCGCGTTTTCGCCCGTGTCTCGCCAGAAAACAAAGTCTCCATCGTCAAAGCCATCAAAGCCAATGGCCAAATCGCCGCCATGACGGGCGACGGCGTCAATGACGCCCCCTCCCTTAAAGCGGCCGATATCGGCATCGCCATGGGCATCACGGGGACCGACGTCGCCAAAGGCGCGGCGGATATGGTATTAACCGATGATAATTTCGCCTCCATCGAAAAGGCGGTGGCGGAAGGTCGGGGGATGTACGCCAACATCAAAAAGACGATATTGTTCTTGCTTTCTAGCAACATCGGCGAGGTCGTTTGCATGTTCGTGGCCATCGCCATCGGCTTGCCTGCCCCTTTGATCGCCGCCCATTTGCTTTGGGTTAATTTAATCACCGATTCCTTGCCCGCCATCGCCTTAGGGGCTGATAAGAAGCCCGAAGGCATCATGGAAGAGAAGCCAAGAAAGGCTAATGAATCGGTCTTCGCCCATGGCGGATACGGCATTACCTTTGGTTATGGGGCCTTAATCGGGATCGCGACCCTCATCGCCTTCTTCATCCCCGCTTGGAGCCATGGCTATTTCGATTTGAATAGCATCCAAAATTGGCTTAACGAAGGAACCAATTTGGCCGAATCGCAATCGATGGCTTTCACCGTCTTATCCTTCAGCGAGCTCTTCCATATGTTAGGCATGGTTGACGTCAAACATTCCTTTATTCGCGTCTTCAAAGACAAGAATCCTTTGTTATGGATTGCCTTCTTTTTAGGCATGGGCCTACAGTTCCTCGTTATCGAATGCCCGGGGCTAAGCTTCTCTAACGGGGTGGATGGCTTCTTTAAGACCTATCCGTTGCATGATAATCCCATTGATTATCTATGGGTCTTTATCCTTAGCATGTCGCCTTTGCTCGTGCACGAAATCGTTGTGTTTGTTCTTTGGATAACGAAGAAGATTGGCAAGAATTCAGATAAGAAGTCTGCTTAAGTTGTGATAAAAGACGCTTTGCCGTTATCGGTGGGCGTCTTTTTTTGCTAGCTGATTACGATTGATGAGGCTACTAATAGCGAGAACATGAGGATATTCGCCAGCATGTTCCAAATATTGGTTAGAGAAGATC
>CAVKTU010000116.1:0-4432 GCA_963659395.1 Holdemanella sp.
GTGCAGGACAACGGTCTGATCACGGGGAAATTCGTCACTTCGTTGATGGCGATCATCGAATCGAGGGTTTGCGAGGCGACTTGCCCGATGGCTTCGCCATTGGCGATGCCGACGCAATGCCTCTCTTTGGCCAGCCTTTCGGCGATGCGGTACATCATCCGCCGCATGATGGTGATGCAATACGGCTCGTCGCAGTTTTGATAGATGGCGAGTTGGAGTTTGGTGAAGGGAACAATATGGAGCTTGATTTCGCTTTGATAACGGGAGAGGGTCTTGAGGATGTCCTTAAGTTTGTCGATGACGGCATCGCTAGTGTAGGGAGGGGCGGCGAAATGGATGCATTCGATGCGGACCCCGCGGCGCAGCAAAAGATAAGCCGCGACCGGCGAATCGATGCCGCCGCTAAGCATCATCATGACTTTGCCGTTCATTCCAAGCGGATAGCCGCCCGCGCCCAAGAAAGAATGGGCGTATAGATAAGCGGCTTCTTTCCTGAGTTCGACATTCAAAGCGATGTCGGGATGATGGACATCGACCGTTAGGGAGCTGTTACGCAGGATATAAGAGCCGATTTGCCTAGAAACCTCCATCGAATCGAGCGGATAGGACTTATCGGCCCGTTTGGTTTTTATTTTGAAGGTCTTTCCTTCTTCCTCTTTGATGGCTTCTAGGGAAGCGAGGCAAAGCTTTTCGAAATCCTTGGGGCACTTCTTCACCAAGGATACCTTCTGAATGCCGCTGATATCCAAAAGGCGCTTAAGCAGATCGTCGGCGTTTTCTTCGCCGATCATCACGTAAGCGTGATCGTGATCATAGCTAAGGGAGGCACTAGGAAAGGGCAGCAAGGCGTGGCGGATGTTCTTGGCCAATTCCTTCACGAAGAGGCGGCGATTGCCTCCTTTGGTGCCAAGCTCGCCATAATGGATAAGAAAATAAGCGTCTGTCATCGGTGGATAATCCTTTCTAAGATGTCGCTTAGGGCCTTAACAAAAAGATCTATTTCCTCTTTGCTGGTGCTATGGCCTAGGGAAATGCGTAGGGAATTGGCGGCCTCCTCCTGGCTTTTGCCCATGGCCAATAAAATCGAGGAAACGGGTTCGCCTTTGGAACTGCAGGCCGAGACCGAGGAAACGTAGATGCCCTCTTGGCTAAGGGCTTCCACCACCACGCTGGCTTTGCGGGTCTTTAAGGAGATATTGAGGATATAAGGAGAGGCATCGAGAGGGGAATTGATGGAGATTTCGGGATTTTTCGATAATAAAGAACGAAGATAAGAAAAGACTTCCCGAACCTCCTCTTCGCGTTCTTTCTCTAGCGATAGAGCTTCAAGTATCGCCACCGAAGAGGAAACGATAAGAGGGTAATTGACGGTGCTGCTACGGAAGCCGTATTCTTGCTCGCCACCATCTAGCAAGGGGCTAAGTTGGATGTTCTTTTTAAGAATCAGCCCTCCCACTCCTTTCGGGCCGCCGAATTTATGGGCGCCCCAAGAGAAAAGATCGAGATGGCTATAATCGAAAGAGGCTTTGCCGATCGCTTGGGTCATGTCGGAATGGAGGAAGGCTTTTGGGAAGCGATGGACCAGGGAAGCGATGTCATAGATGTCATTGATCGACCCGACCTCGTTATTGACGCCGATAACGGAAACGAGCGTCGTCTCCTTGTCAACGCTTCTAGCAAGCTCCGCCACATCGATTTTGCCTTCAGGGGTAGCCGATAAATACGTGACCCGATACCCCTTCTTCTCGAGGCTTCTAAAGGGAGCGGCGACGCTAGGGTGCTCCAAAACGCTGGTGATTAGATGCTGGCCGCGATTATGGTAATATTCGGCCACGCCTTTGATGGCGAGGTTATTGCTTTCCGTCGCCGAGGAAGTGAAGATCAGGCGATATTCATTGGGCGACAAGTCAAAGGCTTTGATGATTTTAGCCTTCCAATCTTCGATTTCGCGCATCAAAGCGCGCCCTAGCGCATGATTGCTAGAGGGATTGGCATAGGAAAGAAGCGATTTTTCAAGCGCCTCGGCTGCCTTAACGGAAACAGGGCTCGAAGCGGCGTGATCTAGATAAATCATTGCATGGTCTCAGAATAATTATCGATTTGATCGATGGTTTCTTTGGTATTGGCCAAGGAATTGGCGAAGTCGCCTTTATAGAAGAGGTTCTCGCTTTGGAGGAGGCTATTGTCGATGGCCGAGCTATTGGCACGGTAACGGTTGGCGTGGACGATGGCGGTCTCGG
Source organism: Holdemanella sp. (assembly GCA_963659395.1). GTDB lineage: Bacteria > Bacillota_I > Bacilli_A > RFN20 > CAG-826 > UBA4951. The sequence continues at coordinate 2,241 of CAVKTU010000116.1, forward strand.
CTTCTTTGATCCCTTCCTTGTCTTTAAGCACCTTGGCGATGAAGGCGTCCCCGTCGCTAACTAGTGCATCGTAAAGGCGGTTGACTTCCTTGACGTTGATGGGGGCGGTATGCAAAACGGTATATAGATTATCGATTAAGCCGTATAATTCCTCCAATTTGCCTTGATATGAGGTGAAAAGACCGGGCAAGGAGAAATCGCGGATTTCCTTTTCGGCGGTCAACAATTTCTCATTGTATTCCTTAATCGCCTTATCGGCCTTTTCGGAATCGATCTTCAAGGAGGCGATATGGCTTGAGAAGGATTGCATCGCCATCTCCGCCGCTTCGCTTTCTTGGCGGAGCGACTTCAATTTGGAAAGCAAGGTGCTATAAGGCTGCTTGGTGGTGCTATGAAGATAGGTATCGAGGGTGCGTTTGGCGCTGCCGGCCTTGTCGATAAGCGCTTTGATTTGCTCTAAGGCCGTGGAATCATCGCTGGTGATGAGGTAAATCTCCCGCACCTTCGGCATCTTGTGATTGAGGTTATAATAGGCGTTCTCGAGGTCGTTTTCCTTTTCGTAAATCGCCCCCAATTCCGTTTCGAATTCACTTCGGGCGGCGATTTCCTTATCGAAATCGTTGATATGCCCTTCGATATCCAGCACCAAAGCGTCCAATTGCTCCCCCACCCCGTTAAGGCGCAAAGCCTTGACGTTGTCGGCGATGCCAGAAAGAGATCCCTCGTAATCGGCGATGTCGGTTTTTAGGAGGATATGATTAAGCGGATAGCCTTGGCTAGAAAGCTCCTCATAACGATTCCGTAGCGAGCTGATTTTATCGGGGATGACGTTACTAATGCTAACGCAGATAGCAGGCAAGCTCTGAAGAATCTTCGAGCTCTCGGCGATAAGAGGCGTGATTTTGCCCGTAAGAAGATCTTTGGCTTCCTCGTAGCGCGCGCTTTCGACTTCGCCGTCGCATTCCTCAAAGAGGTTATCGATTTTCTTGAAGAGGCGTTCGAAGCTTTCGGCGACTAAGGATAGTTGTTCTTGCTTAGAGAAGAAAAGCTGTTTCGTGTCGCGGTAGGATTCCTTCGCTTTGAGGATGTCGGAGGCCACTAGATCCTCGGAAAGGAATTTCTCATGCAAGGCCCTATCGAGCCCATCCACCCGTTCATGGTATTTGTCGATGGTGGCACGGGCGGTAGGAAGATATTGCTTCAATTCCTTATAGCGATGGCCGCCCACGAGGTCCTTAAGGCTATTGACGGCGGCTTGGGCCGAGGCGTCCTCATCCCGCACGGCGATGAAATCCTTCCGCCAGTTGCTATATTCGGTAACATAAACGAGATTGACCGAGGAAATCGATTCCAAACGCTTAATGAATTGGGCGTCTTGGCCGAAAAGGCGGCCATGGTCGCGTTCAAAGGAAGAGGAAAGCTCATTGACGATCTTCTTGAGCCTCAAATGCGAGAAGAGGGTGAAATATAGGAAAACGCCAAAGGCGATAAGCAAGACGCCGGCAAGAGCCGCAATAACAATGATCCCCGTTGTGCTTAACAAGATGGGTGTAAGGCCAAGAGCAAACATAGAGAAACCTCCGTCCCATCTATCTTACCACCGAAGTCAGTTCTAAAAGAGAGGGAGAAAGTGAAAAAAAGCGCCACTTTTTCATCCAAAAGGCTAAAATAGGCGCAGCAATGGACCAACCTAAGCGAGCCAAGAACGCAAAAGAGAGCATCGAAAAGGCTTTCCTCTCCTTATACAAAGACTATGACGTTTCCGAAATAAGCGTTTCCGAAGTCTGCCTTAAAGCAGGCGTCAAACGCGGCGTTTTCTATTATCATTATGCGAATATCTACGATTTGCTCGACAAGAAGACGAAGGAATTCGTCGAATGCCATCGCCAAAGCGCCTATAAAGCTTGGCTGGCTTACCGTAACCGCGATAACAACTATCAGGAAGCGGTCGCCCTGTCCTTCGATTACGTCTATTCGCAAAGGGATTTCTTGTCATTAAGGCTCGGACGGCGCCCCGATTGGCCCTTCATCAACGAATGGCGCCTTAGCATCATGTCGCAATTAAAGAGGATCTTCGCCGGCGAGGAAGCCAATCTTTATGTGGCCGCCTCCGCGATCATCGCCTATTACCGCTTCTGCTTGACGAATAACATCCGCCGCAAGGAAGTCGACGAGGAATTCTTCCTCAATAC
>CAVKTU010000117.1:0-4326 GCA_963659395.1 Holdemanella sp.
ACCTACCTCATGATGACCAACAAGAATTTCTATTTCAATCTCTTCGACATCTTCAAATTGGTCCATATCACCCAAAGCTCGGGGAAGGTAAGTTCCCTCACCGACGTCTTGGCCAATTCCTTGGTCTATTCGATCGGAAGCGCCTTCGTCAAGACCTTGGTGCCGTGCCTAGCGGCCTACGCTTGTGCAAGGTTCCATTTCAAGACGAGCAAGGTCGTCTATACGGCCGTCTTGCTCGCCATGATGATCCCCGTCGTCGGCTCCTTGCCATCGGAACTACGTTTGGCTTATTCCTTAAACCTCGTCAACAACATGGCAGGCGTCATCATGCTCAAGGCTAACATGCTGGGATTATATTTCTTCGTCATGTATAGCTCCTTCAAAAGCGTCCCGAGCGCTTACTTCGAGGCGGCCAAAATCGATGGCGCGAACAATTGGCAGATCCTCTTCAAAATCGGCTTTCCCCTCATCAAGAACGTCTTTTTGACGATCATGCTCATCAATTTCGTCACCTTCTGGAACGACTATCAGACGCCGATGGTCTATCTGCTCGATAAGCCGACGCTTGGCTATATCTTGTGGCAATTAATCGGCGGCACGGGGGTGCCGGGCGACCAAAGCCTCAAGACCGGTGTCTACGCCTTCAACATGGTCATTCTCTCCTCCCTCCCCGTCGTCATCCTCTTTGCCATCTTCAAAGACAAATTCATGGGCAATCTCACCATGGGTGGCATCAAAGGTTAAAGAAAGGAAATGGTTATGAAAGCGAAATATCTCCTCTTATCGAGCGCAGCTCTCTTATCGGTCCTCGGCCTAAGCGGCTACGCGCCCAAGGCTAAATCGAATTTCCCCGTCGATATCTTACGCGCTTCCGATTGGTCGGATTTCGTCGAGGGGGAGCACGATTACGGCTCTTCTTACCGCGTTCCGACGATGACTTATACCATCGATGGCGTTTCCTATCCCGCGAGCGTCATCGTCACCTTCCCCGACGGGAGTCAAAGCGCCGAGCCCGACGTTTTGCTCGATCAAGCGGGCGTCTATTCCCTCGAATATTCGGTCAAAGTAGGGGAGAGTGTCCATAACATCACCAAGAAAATCCAAGTCGGCTTTCCCCAGGTTTATGTGGGAAACCACGAGAAATCCTCCCTTAAATATATCAGTGCCGAAGAATCGCAGGCCTTAGGGGCGAAAGGGACCGCCGGCATCTACGTTCAATTAGGCAGCGGCGACACCCTTAATTTCAGCAAACCCATCTATCTTGATGAGATGAACGACGCGACAACGTTATTGAAGGGGTATATCGCCCCCTCCAACAAAGGCTCCGTCGATTTCGGGCAGCTTTTCATCAAATTGACCGACGCCGACGATCCTAATAAATTCGTCATCGTTTGCTATTATTCCCACATCGAGACCAATTCGAACGGGCAGACCGTCCATTCCTCCTCCGTCATGGCCAAAAGCGACGCCCAATCCTATTTCGCCGGCTGGCACCAGTCCCAAGGGCTACACACCAACGACAACTGGGGCCTTTGGTCAGGCGTCGCCTTCGACGGCTATATGAAAGACAAGAGCGGCTACAAGGATTACATCGATGAGGCCCTTTTCGTCTTCGGCTTCGATCACGAAAGCAAAACCGCCTATGGCACGGGCTTTGGCAAAGGGGCGACTTTGGATATGGTCCTCGATCTCGACGATGTCCCTAACAACGTCTCAACCGCCTGGAGCGGCTTCACTAGCAACCGCGCTTACATGTCCGTCTACGCCGATAGCTATAGCAGCGCCAGCGCCAATTTCGTGATCAGCGAGATCGCCGGCGTCTCTTCTAGCGACTTAGCGAAGAATTCCTTCGTGGATGACGAGGGCCCCGAGATCACAATCGAAAGCGGCTTCGAGAGCCTCACTAACGGCGTGACGGGCTATTATTATCCGATCCCCAAAGCCACGGCTTATGACCAAGTCTCGAAGGAATGCCAAGTCATAACGGAGGTATTCTACAATTATTTCTCCGACGACCGGACGAACGTCAAAATCCAAAACGGCAAATTCCATATGGAGAAGCAGGGGACCTACACCATTTGCTTCACCTCTTATGATAAAGCGGGCAATAAGACCCAGAAGCTTCATACCATCAGCGTCTTCGACGCGCTCGATGAGATGGATTTCGCTTTGCCCACGCACCAAGAAAGCCTCGACGTCGGCGAATTCGTTGCGGTCGATAGAAAGATTGAAGTCAGCGGTGGCATTGGGGCTAAGACCCTTGAAGTGTATTACGAAGTCGATGGCACGCGCCACTTAGTCGAAGGGAACGGCTTCCGCCTCGAAGAGCTAAAAACCTATAACGTCATCTATAAGGCCATTGACGTCATCGGGCAAAGCAAAGAGAAATCCTATAGCATTTCCGTCACCGACGGCCATCGCCCGATTTTGGAGAAAGAGATCTCTTATCCTAAATATTTCATCTCGGGCGGATATTATGAATTCCCCACGGAGAAGGTTTATCTTTATGAAAACGGAAAGCTCTTAGAGAAAACCCCAACCCTAGAGGTTAGCGATTCCAATGGCACGAAGGAATATCATGCCGGCGAGGAAATAAATCCGGTGGCTAACCTTAATGGCCAAAAGACGACTATCAAGACCAAATACGGCGACACCCTTTTGCAAACCGATGAAATCTATACGGTCAATAGCCTTGGCACCGAGCAAAGCGCCCGCGCCATCAACCTCTCGAATTATTTCGTGAGCGAGAACCTTAAGAAGGAGCTTACTTCCGAGGATGGGATGCTTCTTACCACCGCCTCCGAAAGCGGCGCTTCCTTCGATTTCGCCACACCGTTCTTGCTCGATAGCTTCACTCTGAGCATCAAATCCTTGCTCGGTTTTTCTAGCGGCTCGGGCCTTAAGATCCGCCTTACCGATTACCTTGATCCCTCGAGGCAAATCGAAGCGGCTCTCCTCCTAAAAGGCGAGACGACTTATTTCCAGGTTGGCGAGAAGATGACGCCCTTCGTGAATAACAACATCAATGTCGACGGTAACGCCTATGACCTTTCTTACGAGGATGGCGTTTTCTCTTGCGGCTCTTTCGCTTTGGAGGTTAAGAGGCTCGTCAGTGGCGCTTCCTTCGAAGGATTCCTGTCGAAGAAAGCCTATCTCACTTTGGAATTCTTCGATGCCCCGAGGGGAGCGCGACTTAATTTCCTCACCCTTTGCCAATCGGGCTTCTCATCCAAGACGGCCCGCGACCGCGTAAGCCCCGTCGTGGAGATGGACGATGATTATGGCGGCAGCAAGGATATCGGAAGCCTCTACCATATCGATCCCGCCTATTCCTTCGACGTCTTCTCGCCGAACGTTCGTTTCACCCTCAACGTCCTCTCGCCTAGCGGCGAATATATGACGGCCACCGACGGCAGCTTGCTTAAAGACGCCGATCCGACTCGCGGCTATGACATCGCCCTTAACGAATACGGCCAATATTATTTCACCCTTTCGACGATCGAGGATCCCCGTTTCCTTTCTAACGGCACGGAATTGACGATCAGCTATTACGTCACCGTCTACGATAACGAAGCCCCGAAGATCAGCTTCTCTAGCGGTATGGCTACTTCCGCCAAAGTCGGCGAGAGCGTTCTCCTTCCCCAATTCGAGGTAAGCGACAACCTGACCGACAAAGAAGAGATCATCGTCCAAAGGGTGATGCTTTCGCCTAGCGGCGTCTATCACTATCTCGACGCCTCCTATAACGCCTACACCTTCAAAGAAGCGGGGCAATACCGTTACATCATCCACGTCATCGACAAGGCGGGAAACATCTCCACGAAGACCTTCCTAATCGACGTGAGCGAAGCCTAAAGGAGAACGATTATGAAAAAGATCATCAAAAACGCCCTTAATCTCTCGGTCTTGTTCTTAGTTTCCTGCTCGAATGGCGGAGCGAAGCAAGAAATCAATTCCTACGATGAATTCGGCTATCCCTTATTGACGGAAGGGACGCTTCATGACGTTTCCGTCAATTACGGCAAGCGGGAATTCGTCAAAGAAGACGGGACGAGCGACTACAAAATCATCTACGATCCCTCTTCTAGCGGGGTCAACGAAGCGGCCTCCTATATCGTCTCCAACGTCTATAACGCCACGGGGGCTTCTTTGGAGAAGATCGCCATCGACGACTTCGAAGACGACATCTCCCGTTCCGACAAATACATCGTCGTCGGCGTAAGCGACCTCTTCGAGGACGCGAACATGGCGATGCCAGATTACGAAACGCTCGGCGTGGCCGGCTATCACATCGCAAGTTATGGCAATAACGTCTTCGTCATGGCC
>CAVKTU010000118.1:0-2202 GCA_963659395.1 Holdemanella sp.
GTTGATTTTGTTGTCCACTTTCCGGGGTACACTTTATAACACTCTTATATTCTTATCCATAACTGCCTATAAAAACGATAAAACCGCTGCAAAACCCCGCTAAATGCAATTGCTATGAGAGTAAAAGGCTCTGTCAATTCTGATGGGGATGGCGTTTTCGGCCGTCCCCATTGAAGTTGACGGCTTTTGTCGGTTTTTGTTTCAAGAAAAGGCCTCCTGACTTAATCTTTGTTTGGTCGAAACAAAATTACGAAAGGAGACCATATGGATTCTAACTCTTTTTTGCTGTCGTTTGGCATGAAGCTGACAATTTCGAAAGGGCCGGCGGCCCGATCGCTTCCGACGACGGATTCATTTGTGGGGCATAGAAGGCGAGGAAGGGTCGCTAATTTGTGGCTTGTTTTCACCCGTGCCCATCCCCATTCAAATTGACAGAGCCACAAAAAAGGCGCCCCGCAGAGCGCCTTATATAAGCCTAAGATATTGCTTATTTAGCAGTGACGGCGGCAACAGCGACACTTATTCCGGCAACGGCGCTAAAGATGCCTGACATAATGGCGCCAACACCGAGGGAGAAATAATCAGAGAAGTCAGCCGTGTAACCGCTGATGGTGAAGGAAGTAACGTCGCCGCACATGGTCTTGAATAAGAAGAACATAACGCAGGCGGCCATGAAAAGAAGGAAGGAGAGGCAGCCGATTCCCGTTTTGACGGCGCCTTTCTTCAAGAAGACGAAGACGAGTGATAAAACGATGGCTAGGGCCAGCAAGATGAAGGCGACTAATGCGCCGGCGTGGAGTTCGATCTTTCCAGCTTCAGCGATATCGGTAACGTTGCTTCCGATGGTAGCTTTAGCGGTGGCTTGTCCGCCAAAAGCCAAGGTGAATCCAGTGATGAAAACGCTGTAGGAAGTGGTGGTGATCACAGCGTTTTGCGTGATGGTTCCGCTAACAGCGGTCGTCAGCATCATGAGGATGGCGGCTGCGCCAAACACGACCGCCGCAAAAGCGAGGATCGTCCCCAACATTCCTGTTCTTAATTTGTTCTTTGATTTTGCCATAAAAGGCCTCCTTTATTGTCTTCAACATCCTAAAGGAAAAAGAAGGACAGCAAAATAGACAAACGAGGTCTCTTGTAAAATATTAGGAAGATTGTTTCTCGTTCTTCTCTTCTATTTTTTTGGCTTTATTGGACATGAAATCGTGGATTTCGATGAATTCGTCGTAAAGATTGATGATTTCCTGCGAAGGATCTTCGTATTCGTTTTTAAGCTTTTCCATGGCCGCGTCGGGCACAATCCTCTCCTTGGCCCTCATCTTATTTTGAAGGCAGCAGATTTCGAAGGGGATTTTGAAAAGGACTAGGATATGTCGATCGAAAAGGGGCGTTGATTCATAATACATTTTGCGGAATTTGTTCTGCAAATTAGTGGCGTCGGCAATGACGGTGACCGCCTCTTCGTTTTGGGCGTAATTATTGATTTCGGATAAGAAGGTATCCCAGACTTTCTTTTCGTCGCGGAAGTCGTTGGGCTTGCCCCATAAAGCCACGCGGATCTCGTCGCTAGAGACGATATGGGTGTTGGGGTGAAGTTCGCAATATTTCTTGGCCCAGGTGCTTTTGCCACTGCCTGGGATAGCGCTTAGAAGGATAAAAGTCTTCATCGCCCTTAATCTTAACGATATTCATGTCCCTTGTTTAGAGATTTTTGGGGAAACCGCCAAAAATCGGTAGCCGAAGGGTGACTCAACCGGCTGTGTGTGATTTTTCTTCCATTTCGTCAACCATAGTATTATGTTCACTATGACGTGTTCCTCCTCTGAACCACGTATAAAAAACAAGGAGGCCTCTTATGGCCATAAACGAGAATCAACCGCTTCCGTCGTCTAAAAGAAAAATCGCTGTCAGGGACATCGCCTTCAATGCGGTGGTGGCGGCCATATATTGCGCTTGCACATTGCTGTTACAACCGATTAGCTTCGGCGCCATCCAATTCCGTATCGCCGAAATGCTGGTGCTATTATGCTTTTGGCGAAAGGATCTAATCATTGGCCTAACTTGCGGATGCTTGATATCCAATGTTTTTAGCTTCTCTTATTGGGACGTTTTAATCGGCACCTCGGCGACGCTTGTCAGTTTGCTTTTCGTTGTCTATGTTTCGCCGCGTCTATATGTGGCGGTTATTTGGCCCGTTCTTTTCAA
>CAVKTU010000118.1:2257-4261 GCA_963659395.1 Holdemanella sp.
GATTTACCCCGCTTTCCCCGAATATTGGCAAAACGCTTTGTCGGTGGCGGGAGGCGAATTGGCCGTGATGGTCGTGGGTTATCTTTTCTGGGCGATCATCATCCATAACGCCAATTTTCGGAAGATGCTTAGCCCCAATATTCATCCGGCGACCTTTTATTAAAAGGCTTAATGAGAGTAGAATTAAGCGGCTATGGACAAAGGCTTTTATCTGGAAATCAAGCACATCGACCCTCATTGCGGAGCGCGTTATGGCATTTTGCATACGTGGCACGGCGATGTCGAGGTGCCGATGTTCATGCCCGTTGGCACCAACGCCACGGTGAAAACATTAAGCCCGGAAGAGGTCAAGTCGCTAGGATCGGGCGTTATTTTGGCCAATACCTATCACCTGCATCTAAGACCGGGCGAGGATATCGTCATGCAAGCGGGTGGCCTCCATCGCTTCATGAATTACGATGGGCCTATACTTACCGACAGCGGCGGCTTCCAAGTCTTTTCCTTAGCCAAAACGAGAAAAATCACCGAAGAAGGGGTGGCTTTTAAGAATTACCTAGATGGCAGCAAAGAATTTCTAACCCCCGAAAAGGTGATTGAAATTGAAGAGAAATTAGGCGCCGACATCATCATGTCCTTCGATGAATGCATTCCTTACCCCGTTGAATACAAATACGCTAAAGCCAGCACCGAACGTACGCTTCGCTGGGCCGAGCGTGGCTTAGTTGCCCATCAAAGGCAAGACCAAGCCCTCTTTGGCATCGTGCAGGGTGGCGCATTTAAGGATTTACGCAAATTAAGCGCTATAGAACTCGCTAAAATGGATTTCCCTGGTTATTCTATCGGCGGTACATCCATCGGCGAGCCGAAGGACGTTTGCTTCCAAATGATTGATGACGCCATCGCCTATTTGCCACATGAGAAGCCCCGTTATTTGATGGGTGTTGGGTCGCTTGATTACATTTTAGGTGGCATCGAACGCGGCATCGATATGTTCGATTGCGTTTTGCCAACGCGTATCGCCAGGCACGGCGCCTTGATGACGAGCCGTGGCCGCATCAACATCAAGAAGGCCGAATACAAAGACGACTTCACGCCCCTTGACCCTCTCTGCGATTGCTATACTTGCCGCAATTACACTAAGGCGTATCTGCACCATTTAACCCGCGTCGATGAAGAATTCGGCAAGCGTCTCAATAGCCTTCATAACATCCGTTTTCTTATCAAAGTCGTTGAGGGAGCCAGAAAGGCGATTCAAGAAGACCGCTTCTTGGAATACGAGCAGGAAATCCTTGAACGTTATGGCGATTTAAGGGGATTTTGACATGGATATTTCGCTTTTTGATTATTATTTGCCCGAGGAATTAATCGCCCAAGCGCCCTTGGCTAAACGCGATGAATGCAAACTCATGGTGATCGACCGTGAGCACCAAAACGTCGAATCGAAACATTTCCATGACATCATAAATTATCTTAGACCTGGGGATGTGCTAGTTAGGAACAACACGAAAGTCATCCCAGCGAGGCTGATCGGCACTAAGCAAGAAACGGGCGGAGCGGTGGAAGTATTGCTTCTAAAGCAATTCGAAGGAGACGTTTGGGAATGTTTAGTCGGCGGTGCCAAAAGCGTTAAAATAGGCACCCATTGCCTTTTTGGCGATGGCCGTTTGTTGGCTACTTGCATGAAAGTGAAGGACGAAGGAATCCGCGATATGCGTTTTTCTTATAAAGGCATCTTCTTAGAGGTGTTGGAATCCCTAGGCCAAATGCCTTTGCCGCCGTATATCAAAAAACAATGCGAGAATAACGACGATTATCAGACGGTATACGCCAAAATCCCCGGCAGCGCGGCAGCGCCGACGGCAGGATTCCATTTCACGCCCGCTTTATTCGAGGAAATCGAGAAGAAGGGCGTGGAAGTGGTGGATATTACCCTTAATATCGGTTTAGGCACCTTCCGTCCGGTCAAGGTAAAGGACACCAAAGACCATCTAATGCATTCGGAAA
>CAVKTU010000119.1:0-4195 GCA_963659395.1 Holdemanella sp.
TATCGGGCCTTTTTGATGGGGTTAGAGCTCGCTTTGATTGATTTCTGCTTCTTTAGCAGTTTCTTAGAAGAGGGGACGATTAAATTCAACAAGAGGGAGATTTGCAAGCTTTTTGCGATTTTGATTCCCTTATTATTGACGATGTCAAGTTCCTATACGCCTTCGTTGCTTTTCGGAACGACGATCAAGCTAGGCGACCGTAGCCTTACGAACCCCCACGATCCTGGCGACCTTTCTCATCGCATCTTCATTTACCTCTCTTTCTTTTTGCCTATCCTTTATTTCTGCCTCTTATATCCGTTATCCAACAAAGACCGCAGGGGGATGCTACTACAAATATCCCTAGCCACTTTCTTCGGCTATATTTCCATCAACCGTTTCAATATTTGGCAAGACGTCGCTTCCTGGCCTTTGCATTTATGTAACACCGCTATGTACACGATGCCGATCACCTTGCTTTTCCTAAGCTATGGCCTATATTACTTCACCTTCTTTATCAATGTGTTAGGCGCTTTCTTCGCTTTGCTGATGCCTAATTTCTCCGAATCCCTAGCCGTCTTCGATCCCGAAGTCATGGCTTTCTATATCAACCATCTGCACGCTTTCTTTATGCCGGTGCTCATTATGCTCCTTGGCGTCTATAAGCGGCCCAAGATGAAATATTTCTTCTATTCGCAAGTGGGCTTCTTGCTTTATTTCGCCCTTGTGATGTTCGTCAATGTTGACTTGACCGCCAAAGGGAAGTCGGTCGATTTCTTCTTCATCAACAGCGACTTCGTGGCCGATAAGCTAGGCAAATGGGCCCAAGACCTTTTCGCCATGGAGGTAAGCTTTGAGCGCAACGGCCTAACTTATAACATCCATTTGGCTTACGACGTTCTCTATTATCTCGTTTACGTCGCCTTGGCCTTTGCCATGTGGTTTGGTTATGAGCTTCTCTTTCATAGCGTCGATGAGCTGGTGGCCATCCGCTTGGCCAAAGAGAGGAATTTGTCGCGCCATGAGGCGTATTTAGCTATTAAAGCAGGAGGGCTACCTATGGAAAACAACGGGAAAGCGACGCTAACGATCGAACATCTATCGAAGAAATACCATGGCGCCACGCACTACGCCGTAACCGATTTCTCCCTTTCGCTGGAAGGAGGGAAGATCTATGGCTTCTTAGGCAAAAACGGCGCTGGCAAAAGCACCATCATCAAATCGATCGTCGGGATCCATGGCTTTGAGGAAGGGCGGATAAGCGTCTTCGGCCACGACGTCCTCGAAGAGCCGCTCGAAGCGAAGAAGGAAATCGGATTTGTGCCGGATAATTACGCGCTATATGAGAATCTTACGGGCCGCCAATACGTCGGCTACGTCGCCGATCTCTACCGCGTTCCGAAAGAAGAGAGGAAACGCATCGAGGATAATCTCGTCACGCGCTTGGAATTAAGGCAACGCTATGATCAGCCGATGAAGACGTATAGCCATGGCATGAAGCAAAAGATCACCATTATCGCCGCTTTGATACATAACCCGAAGGTCTGGATCCTCGATGAGCCGATGACGGGCCTTGATCCGAATAGCATCTATCAAATCAAGGAATGCATGAAAGAGCATGCCAAAGAAGGCAATATCGTCTTCTTCTCCAGCCACATCATCGACGTCGTGAAGAACCTTTGCGACGAAGTCATCATCATCAAGAAAGGCCATCTCGTCGAAACGATCGATTTGGATAAGAACCCTGCTAGGAGGGACGATTTGGAAGAGACTTTCCTTCGCCTTACTAGCGACGACAAGAAAGAAGCCGATACGTTGATAGAGGAAGAAAGGAAGGAGAAGGCCATAACGTGCTAAAATCTCACGCCGCTAATAGGGGGAATTCCCCCGTGCATCGCTTCTTCCATGTTGAATGGCATTCCTTTTGGGTGCTCATCAAAATGCTTTTGGCCAATTCTTTGTCCTTCGATTGGCGGAATAAGAAAAAGGCCATCCTTAAAATCGTAACCAGTATTTTAGGCTTTGCGGTGGTGGCGGGTATTTCTTACGTCTTTTTCTATTTCTGTATCGTCTTTGGCATCTTCTCCTTGTTGGCCTTCGTCCCGATGAGCGTGCCTTCGATCATCGTCACCGTCTTGCTTATCTTCTCCTTTTTCTCCTCGTTAGGGAGAGTGACCGAGGATCTATATTTCGCCAACGACAACAAGGTCCTTTTGACCTTGCCGACTAACGGGAACACCTTGTTCTTGGCGCGATTATTCGTTTCCTTCGTGAATACCTATATGCGGGCCCTATTGCTCGAAATACCCTTCCTTATCGGCTATTTCCTGATCAGCCAATACCCCATTTACATGTATTTCGTGATTTTCTTCATTTGGGCCCTCATCGATTTGACGATGTTGCTTCTCGCCTCTTTGTTCAGCGTCCCTTCCTATTTCATCAAGCGATTCCTACGGACCAACACTTTGGCGCATGTGATAACGACCCTTTCCCTCATCGTCATCGTCCTTTCCTTTTGCTCTTTCCTAATCGCCATCATTCCGGACGAAATCGATGTCTTCTCTAACTGGGGCGCCTATTTCTATAAGATCCAAAACGTCCTTTCCTATTACCGTAACCGCCTCTCTTTCTTCTACAAAGCCTCGATGCTATATCTAGGCGAATATAGCGGCTTCTCTTTCTCTTATTTCTCCAAAATGGCCATTGACGGCCTCTGGGCTTTCTTGATCTTAGTCGGCGCCTTGCCAATTTTATTCGTTGCCTCCCTCTCTTTAGCGAGCCCGTTATATCTAAGGTTAGCCAGCGGGAGCGATGAATTGCAAAGAAAAGGAAGAAAGAAGGAGAGGAACATCAAGGACGCGCCATCTCTCCCTCCTTTCCTTGCCCAATTAAAGAAGGAATTCGCTCTCTTTGCCAAAGACCCGAGCGTTTCCTCGCCGTATGTCGGGGTGTTCTTGGCTTTGCCTTTGCTTATATCCCTTATCAGCAAGCTCTTCGCGGCGATGGACGTCAATTCGCGGGGCGAAGGGATGGTGCAGGTAGCCTCCCTCTTGATCATGCTTTTAATCGCCTTGAACGCCAATGCGACGATCGCCCGCATTTATAGCCAAGAAGGGGGCGCTTTCAAATTGGGCCACACCTATCCCCTTAAAGACGATTGGACGATCGGCAGCAAATTAGTCATCCCCTCTCTTATTGGCATCTTAAGCGTTCTTTCTTCTACCATCGCCATGGCCTTTATCCGCCCGCAGATGGCGGGGGGCACGATCATGATGGGAGTGGGGGCCATTCTTATTTACGTCGGCCATCTCCTTTATAGCGCGGGCCTCGATTTTAGCAACCCCAAAAGCCCCTTTGGCGAATCTTCCTTCCTTTCCTCTAACGAAAACCGGAGCACCATCTTAGCCTTCATCACGGCTGCTTTGATCTCCGTCCTTTATTATTTCTATCTTCAAGATGGGATTTTATGGCTAGCGAATATCGAGCAAAGCGCCGGCTTCAAGGTGATGCTCGTTGGAATCCTCTATTTGTCGCTCAACATCCTTTTGTATATGAGGAAAATCCGTTACATCTATAAAACGGGGGAACCTTTATGAAGAAAGCCGTTTCGATTTTGGTCAGCGCCATTTGCCTCGTCGCGGTGATTTTCGTCGCCATCTTCGGCACCAAGCCCCAAGGCATCGTGCCCAAAATCTATATTACCAGCTTGACGATTAAACCAAGCGACGACAGCGAATACCGCATCAATTCCGAAGGTGCCCATCAATGCATCATCTATTACGACGTCAACCAGGAAATCGAATACGACGGCGCCTTCTATATGCCTTATGTCTTCATCACCGAGATCGCGCCGGAGAATGCCACCGACCGCTCATTCGTCTATTCGAGCAACAAAAAGAACGTGATCGACTTCCCTCCCGACAGCGAAAACGCCCATCGTCGCGGCGCCTTCCTTATCAAGAAAATCGAGGGGAAGGATTTCGAGATCGCGAAGATCACCGCTAGGCCCGATGACGGAGGGAGCGGCAAAGAAGACGTCTTGACCCTTGTCATCGTCTATAACCGCTCCTCGGCAGATGGCATTTAGCTTTTAAAGACGATTAATTGGCTTTTTGCGGGGATTTTTCGCTTTTGAAAGCCGCAAGAAAAGACAATCCCATAATAAAAAACGTTAACGGCTTCTCGCTCATGAGCGTTGAGAATCCATAAATGGGAC
>CAVKTU010000120.1:0-4176 GCA_963659395.1 Holdemanella sp.
ATGTCCGTTGCCCCTAAGAAAAACCAACATAATTACATCGAATATCGTTTTGAGAGGAGATAAAGATGCTAGAGAAGACCATCAAAGAATTCGTTTGCTTCGCCAAGTCGCATTGGGGGTTAGAAGAGGAGGACGCCATTTATTATTCTAATATCCTGCTCCATGAATTTTCCCTAGATGCCCCTTATGAAGGGGAGGTCGATGATAAGGTGATTGCCTCTTATACGGTGCCTGATCCTTTAATCGACGCTTTGGCGAAGGATTTAGAGAAGCGCGGCCAAGACGAAGCCGAAAGCGAGCGCGCCGCCGATTTCATTTTGGGCCTTCTTTCCCCCACGCCTAGCGCCACGAATGCGCGTTTCCTAGAAATCGAACGAGAGGAGGGCGGCGAAGCGGCCCTTTCCTATCTTTATAAGCTATCCATCGATAACCATTATTTCCAAAAGACGAAGGTCGATAAGAACCTCGTTTGGGAAGCTTCCTTCGTTGACGGGCCCGCTTTAACGATTTCCATCAACCTCTCTAAGCCTGAGAAGAACAATAAGGATATTGCCAAGCTATTGACCGTGAAGAGCAGCGATTACCCCAAATGCGCTCTCTGCGAGGAGAACCTCGGTTTCTATGGCGACATGAAGCACGCCGCCAGGACGAATATCCGTTTCATCCCTTTGAATCTGGCGGGGGAGAGCTGGTTCCTTCAATATTCGCCATACGGCTATTTCTCCAAGCATCTTATCGCCTTCGATAAAAGGCATACGCCGATGGTCATATCGAGGAAGACCTTTGAGCGCTTATTCGATTTCGTCGATCGTTTCCCTTTTTTCTTCATCGGTTCGAATAGCGATTTGCCAATCGTCGGTGGCTCGATCCTCAATCATGAGCATTTCCAAGGCGGAGAGCCGACTTTACCGTTACTAAAGGCCGCCAAAAAGGAAGTCGTCTATCGTAGCGACAAGGGAAGCGAGGTCTCGCTTCTAGATTTTTATGTGTCCGCTTTATCTATTGAAGGGAAGGACCGCGAGGATCTCGTCAATATCGCTGACCGCATCCTCGAAGCCTGGCGCCCATATACCGATGAAAGCTGCGATATCATCTCAGGCGTAGGCGAAGACAGGCATAACGCCGTCACCTCCTTTGCCCAAAAGAAAGGGGATATGTATCGATTGATCATCGTTTTGCGCAATAACCGCACCGATGAGACCTATCCTGATGGCATCTTCCACGCCCATCCCGAATACCATCCGATTAAGAAGGAAGGCATCGGCTTAATCGAAGCGGCCGGCCTCTTTATCTTGCCTGCGAGGCTCCTCCGCCAAGAGAAGGAAGTCGATGATGCGGTGACAAGGAATCTCAATGAGGAAGAGACCCTCTCCCTTTATCCCGATATCGCTCCTTTCTTCCCGATGATCAAGACGATGAAAGAGAAGGGGATAAGCAGTCGCGAATACATCAACCGCGTTTGCCAAGGCATCTTAAAGAACGTCGCCGTTTATAAGGACGATAGGATTGGCCAAGAGGGCTTTCATCGCTTCATTAAGGGGGCTTTGTTATGAAAGAAGGGAATTTGTTCGCTTACGTGGACGCTATCTTCGACAAGGAATTTGGGCCAAAGAAGAAACGTCATTTCCTTTCTTATGGCCGTTTAGAGATCCTAGGCAATCATGTCGACCACCAAGGCGGCAGATGCCTCGTTTCTCCTTGCGACTTATCGATTAAAGCCAGCGTTTCTTTAAGCGATAAGGTAAGCATTCATAGCGAAGGGTACGAAACCTTTTCCTTTTCTCTCGACGATCTATCGATGAAGGAAGGGGAGAAGGGGACTTCCTTAGGCTTAGCCAAAGGAGTCTTATCTTATTTGCAGGAAAAAGGTTTCCTTATCGGCGGCTTTGAGGCCGCGCTCACCAGCGATATCTATAAAGGGGCGGGCGTCTCCTCGAGCGCCGCTTTCGAGATGCTTATCGGCGAGGTGATTAACGCTTGCTATAACGAAGGGAAGATTGACCGTCTGATGCTCGCTCAAGCGGGTCAATACGCCGAGAACGTCTATTTCGGCAAACCTTCGGGCCTCCTCGATCAATGCGGTTCCATCTATGGTGGCGTCTCCTATGTTGACTTCGCCGATCCTCATAACGTTCAAATAAAGAACTGCCCCTTCCCTTCTTCTTGGGGCGTTTCCATTTATCTTATCAATCCCGGGGCTAGCCACGCGGGCGCCAATGGATTATACGCGACCATCCCCGAGGATATGTCTAACGCCGCCAAAAAAGTCGCCGGAGCTAATCGCCTTGCCGACGTCAAAGAGGAAGAATTTTTCCAAAAAGCCTATCAAAACGGCCTTCTTTCGTTAATGGAGCTAGATAGAGCCACCCATTATTATGACGAGGTGAAACGGGTCGATCGCGCCTATCTTGCCATCCAAGAGAAGAATCTCGAATGGTTCTTGGAATGCGAAAGGGAGACGGAAATCTCCCAAGAGGGATTGTTACGTAACGTCCTTGATGGCCCTAATTACGTCGATTCGCCTTTGGAAGCCGTCCATATCGCCAATCATTTCTTAAAGAAAGGGAGTGCTAGAGCGATGGGTGGCGGATTCTATGGCTCCGTCATTTGCTTCGTGCCGCTTGATGAGGAAGAAGCTTTCCTTACGGGTTTAGTCGCCCGTTATGGTCAAGATGGCGTTAAGAAGGTTTCGATACCTTCGTTAGGAGCGCACGAAGCCAAATGAAGAGGATCGGCATTGTTTCGTTGGGGTGCGCTAAGAACCTCGTGGACAGCGAGGCGATTTTGGGGATGTTCCCCAAAGATAGATTCGAGATAACTAACGATCCCTCGAAAGCCGACCTCATCATCGTCAACACCTGTGGCTTCATCGAAAGCGCCAAGCGCGAATCGATTGAGACGATTTTGGAGATGGCCTCTTTTAACAAGGCCAAAGTCATGGCCGTCGGCTGCTTCGTCGAGCGGAACCTCGAAGAATTAAAATCCTCCTTGCCCGAAGTCGATGCTTGGGTCACCTTGAAGGAATACCCATCCCTTCATCAAATTATCGGTTCTCTATTAGGAGAGAAGGGATTATCGCCTTTTGATTTATCGAAAAGGGTCATTTCGACCGCTCCTTGGTCGAGTTACCTAAAAATCAGCGAAGGGTGCGACAATATGTGCGCTTTTTGTGCGATACCTTATATCCGGGGGCGGATGGTTTCGCGTCCCTTCGAAGGAATTATGGCCGATGCTAAGGAATTGCTTGATAAAGGGGTGAAGGAAATATCCATCATCTCCCAGGATCCGATGCATTATGGCTATGATTTTCCCTCCAAGCGCCCCAACATGCTCGATTTGCTTAAGGCCCTTGATCCGATGGGTTTCCTTTCGATTCGTTTGTTGTATTTATATCCCGAGGAAATCACCGATGAGGAACTTCTTTTCATCAAGGATTCGAAAACGATTGAGCCTTATTTCGATATCCCCATCCAAAGCGCTTCCGATCATGTCTTAAAAAGGATGAACCGCCATGGCGACAAGAAGACGATGGTCGAATTATTTCAAAAAATCGAGCGGATGTTCCCTAAGAAAGCCTTAAGGACCACATTGATCGCCGGCTTCCCCGAGGAAAGCAAGCAAGACCATGAAGAAACTTTATCCTTTCTTAAGGAAATCCGTTTTGACCATGTTGGCGTTTTCACCTATTCCCGCGAAGAGGGGACGGCCGCGTATTCCCGTCCTGGGCAAGTTTCTACGAAGGAAAAGGAGCGGCGCCGCGACGAGATCATGAATTTAGCTAAGAAAATCAGCTATGAGCGGAACAAGGAACGTATCGGAGAAACGATGGAAGGATTTGTCCTTTCCTATGATCCCAAAAAGGATATGTGTTCCTTAAGAAGCTATTGGAACGCGCCCGACGATATCGACGGCAAAATATACTTTAAACCCCTTCGTCCCCATCATAGCGGAGAGCGCGTTAAGGTTTTAATCGAACGCGCGTTCGTTTACGATTTGATGGGAAAAGAAATCGAATAATCGCAAAAAGCTTGCAAAACCCCATTGTTTTCTTTCCTTCCGATAGAAAATAGGAAAGGAAAGGAGATCGTTCTTCTTTCCCCTATGGGGTGGCCCATTTTCCTGGCCAATTTAAACACTAATCGCAGTTTCTTCTAAAAAGCCGACGGTTCGCCGACT
>CAVKTU010000121.1:0-4163 GCA_963659395.1 Holdemanella sp.
AATATTGTTGAGTTATTTTTACTCAAGCGTTTATAATTGCGTTATGTATTTCAGAGAAAACCTAATATATTTACGAAAAATTTCTAATCTCACTCAAGATAGTCTTGCAACCAATTTAAATGTTAAAAGATATAATGTGGCAGATTGGGAGCAAGGAAGGGCGGAACCATCTTTTAAAATGCTTTCTAAAATATGCAATTTTTTTGATGTTAAAATTGATATGATAATAAATCAAAAATTAGAGATAATTAAGAAAGATGATCTTCTATATTGTGAATCGATTATTAGGACTCATTTGATTTTAGCTTAATTAGTTATAAATCGTCATTTGCACATGACTGCTAAATAATCGCCTGTTTATCGAACTTTTCTGGAGAAAACTTCCCTGTATTTGATCCTTTTCCGCGTGGAAATGGCCATTTCGATGAATTTCGCCACCTTCTCGAGGCGATGCGCCGGACGGGACCATATGAACCAAAACAGATTGCACCATCCGCCGATGTCCGCCCGATCGAATCCGCCGTGCCCGCGCAAGAACGCCTTGAACAGCGAATGGACGTCGTTTATCTCATCCATCGGGTTGTCGGCGTCGGCCAATCCCCTCGTCTCCGAAGTCGGATGGACCTCGCTGGACAGCCCCGATACGCTTATCAGGGCCAAATGCGATTTGTCTCCGTCGTGGACCAAAACCGATTCCGGTTTTATGCGCCCGGAGAACGCCGACAAGGTCGATTTCGAGGACGGCTTGGCGATGCCTTCCAGCGATATGACCAAGCTCTTGCCGTCGGTAGCCACGGCTATCGCTATCTTGTCGCGAGAAAGGCTGCGTTTGGCCTTCCCTCCGATCCCGGTCCTCTCGCTTTTGTCGACCGACGCGAACGTCTCGTCCATCCAAACCCGCCCGGAAAGGACCACACCGTCTTGGCACCCTTCGAGGACGGCGAAGACCTTCCGAAGCCAATAAACGCCGGTGGTGGCGGCGTTTCTGTTGTCCCTGGCCGACGTCCTGACGGAATGGAACTCGAATAGATGCAGCAGGAATTCTATCCATTCGGAAATGGGTATCTTCCTTGAGTCGAACACCGTGCCGGTGAGCTGATTGAACCTCCTATGGCATTCGAGGCAAAGGTGCTTTTGGATGCCGTCTCGGCGTTTGCCGTCTTTGCGGAACCTCGCCGATCCGCAATAAGGGCAGGACGGGACGGCGACTCCGTTGATGAGGTCTATCTCCTCGCGGCTCGCGCGCCGATGCTTCTCCGAATACCATTCCAGCACGGTTGAGTCTATCAGGGACTCCGACGGGGAAATGGATTCCCCCTCTGCTTTCGTGTAATTAGCAAGGGAAATTTGTAGGAATTTCACAATCGAATTTGTAGTTCCGTTCCGTAATCCGTCATTTTTCCTTATCCGTATCCGTTATCCGTTTCCGTCATCCTCCTTTCCAACCCCTAGGGGTTGCGGCGGCGCCTCATCCTCGATCTTCCCGCGGATCCTGTAGGACCTCCCGGTTATCTTGACCACCGACGAATGGTGGACGAGCCGGTCGATTATCGCGTTGGCTATCACGGGGTCGGAGAACACCTCCCCCCATTTGGACAGCGGCTTGTTGGAGGTTATTATCATCGACCTCCTCTCGTATCTGGCGGCGACGAGCTGGAAGAACAGCCCGGCCACGGCGTCGTCGACGTGGAAGTAGCCTATCTCGTCGACGATGAGGAGGCGGTATTTGGATATGTTCTTTATGAACTGCTCCTCCCTCGCCTCCATTATCGCCTTCCTCATCCTCTGGACGAGGTCGCGGAAATGGATGAAGTAGGTGGCGACGTGGCTGTTGGTCGCCTCGATGCCCAAGGCGATCGCCAGATGGGTCTTCCCGACGCCCGGCGACCCTATGAGGATCACGTTGGCCGCCTCGTCGAGGAAGCGGAGGGTGGCGAGGTCGGCCACCTTCCCCCTGTCGATCGACGGCTGGTAGGCGAAATCGAAGTCGGCGAGCGTCTTCCTCGCCGGGAAGTTCGACAGCTTGAAGTTCATGTCGGCGGCCCTCTCGTCGCGGAAGCGTATCTCCTCGTCGGTGAGCTCCCTCAGGACCGTTATCGGCGATTTCCCCGACGCGCCGGAATCGAGGTACCCGGGTAGGTATTCCGCCATCTGGGTCAGCTTGAGCTTCTCCAGGTTCGACTTCAGCCTTTGGTATTCCGTCATCTCGTTCATAGCCCGTCCCCCAATGAGTCGTAATAGGAGAGGTTGGCCTCGGCCACCTTCTCGACGAGGTCGTCGGGCGCGTCCTTGAAGGCGCGGGACCTCATTATCTCCATGTAGTCGTCCTTGGTGAACGTGAACCTCTTGCCGGTTATGTTGTGCTTGGCCACGATCTCCTTGTTATGATAGATGGCGAGGACCCCGTTCAGCGGCTTCAGCTCCAGCGATTTGCCGATGAATTTGGGCCTCACGGAGTATTTGCATCCCTCGAAGGTCACCGTGGATTCGTTAGGCTGGCCATTTATTGAAAACAAGATAATGACTGAAAAAATTCTTTCAACAGGTGATTTTTTCGATTTACGTCTTCTTTTAGACCGCTTTTAACCGCGCTTTCATCGGAAAGCAGGAGGATAGGCACCCGCATTGCAAATCCTCTGTTATTCGCCTTCGTTCGTTTTCGAAGGCATTGTTCATAAACGCGTTGGGAGGTTTTCGTTATTCGTTGATCGTTGAGGCTTTAAAGGAAAAGGTCGTCTAAAACTACGACGTTCTGGAACACGCTGCTATATTCGTTTTTGCGAAGGCCATAAGTGGTGATGAGGGTGCTATAAACGCAGGCTTTCTTGGAAACGTATGGGCGGATGGCTTCGGTTCTGGAATTGATTTTCTTGAAGCAGTCTAAATCTACGACGAAGTCATCTAGATAGAATTTGATTTCGCAAAGGTTTATGACGTTGTCGTTCCTTTGGATTACCAAATCCACTTGGCCATGGCCGTTTTCGCCATCGAAATACCAAGAGGATTCTTTGCTTCCGACCCCGCCGATGTTCAGCGCATGCTTTATTTGGCCAATGTGATTGAGGCAGACGTTTTCGAAAGCGAGGCCTTTCCATACGGCAATTTCCTGAGAGGAGAAATGACTCGTCCAAAAGTTCTCGCTCATATCCTTCTCATATTTGAATTTCAGAAAGAAAGCGCAGAAAGGGTCGCTTAATCTGTAATAAGGGATTTTCGACTTGGCGCCGAAGGGGATGTATTTCGTCACATAATCGCTAGCAATAAGGGAATTAAGGGCGTTGGTGAGGTGACCCCCGTTCCCGATTTTTAATTTTTCGGCGATCTCGTCTCGTTTGTAGCCTATTTTCTTTTTGCCTAGCAAAACGGCAATCTCCTTCACGAAGTCCGCCTTTTCGAAGCAAGATTGGAAAAGGCGACCGAATTCTAGCGATAACGGAGCGCCCTTCTTGAAAAAGAGGTTGTCGACGTTTTCGCTAAGGCTCATCCCTTTCTTGAGATACCCCAAATAGTAGGGGATGCCGCCGAAGATCATATAGGCGGTCGCAATCTCGTATCTTGACCAAATAAGCCCTTTTGATTTTAAGAATTCCTCTGTTTCCCCAAGGGTGAAAGGGGAAAGCTTTATTTCGTAGGTAACTCTGCCATAGAGCCCTCCATGGTTGTTAATGAGGTTATTCTGAATCCAAGAATTCGCGCTTCCGCAGACGATGAGCAAAAGGTTATCTCTAGCGCAGCCGAACGAATTCCAAAAAGACTCAAAAGCTTTGACGAAATAAGATTTCTGAGTGTCGAGCCAGGGGAACTCGTCGATGAAAACCACTTGCCTGGATCCGTTATCGTTTTTTTGAAGCAGTTTCTCCAAAAGGTCAAAGGCCTCAAACCAATTTGTCGGCTTTTTCTCATCCTTTCGAAGCCCGAACTTCAAAAGGCTGCTATAGAATTTATCAAGTTGAAGCGCGAGGACTTCGCCTTCTTCCCCTTCGGGAGATAAAGCGGAATGCTTAAAGACGAATTTATCCTTGAAAACTTCGTCGATCAGATAGGTTTTGCCAACCCTTCTTCGCCCATAGACGGCGACTAGCTGAGCGCTTTTATCCTCATATAAATCCAGAAGCTCCGCTATTTCTTTTTTTCTCCCGACCATAAACGTACCTCGCCAAAAC
>CAVKTU010000122.1:0-3679 GCA_963659395.1 Holdemanella sp.
GTGCCGGACTTTTTGCTATTGGACGGCGTCTATCGAGAAGAAATATCCGGTGTTGTTATAGGTTTTGAACGCCCAATATTCGTCATTCACCCAATACCAATGGCTTTCGGCGTAACGGGCCCAGGTGCAGATCCTCGCGCTTCCGCCCGCCCCTCCGGTGACGGCGCTGACGAAAGTCGCTTCGAACGTTCGGCCATACCAGCATGATTTCTCCCACTTTTCGCGGTATCCATAACCCTTATCGAGGTCGAAGTAATCGGCTTTGGGGTTGCCTTGGGCGACGCAAACCATCCAAGTGGAGGTATCCCCGCTATTGAGTTCCCTTTCGGCGCGGTCGCTGGTTATGATGCGGTAGCATTCATCGAAGGCGTGATTCAGATTGAAGCAGGTTTGGGAGGCCTTCATGGCCGCGTCGCTAATGACCTTCGCGTCGTTTAGATAATGGATATAATCGGAATCGGACGTTATGACCCCTGAGGAACGAAGTAGCCCCCACCTAGTGGCGATACGGGCGTGCTGGATGCTGCTTAAGGTGGCGTGATCGGAGAGATTGTCTTCCGTGTATATGATGTGGATGCCTTGCATTTCCAAACTTTCGAAGGTGAATTTGACGTTCAAGGTGCATTTGTTTCCGGGATTGCTATAGCTTATCTCATAAGCGGACTTGTACCATCCTCCGCGCAGGGTGGCGGCGCTGGTAAACGAATACGTATCCGGTAGTTCCTTCACGTTCTTGTAGAAATTCTGAATGGCTTCGCGAGCGGTTTTGTAGTTGCTTTCCATTTCGGCGGAAGTGATTTTGGCGAACATCGAGGCCTGGGCAGCGCGGGCGGTGTTCATATCCAAGAACTTCAGGATATTGGCCGATAGGGTCCTGATGCTGTCTTTGATTTCGCCGGCGAAGTTATACATGCATTGAAGGCGGGAGAAGTAGGTGTTCAAAATGGATATCATGCCAGCCGTGCCGCTGATTCTTTGGGCGCATTTGGTCATTTGGTTGCGGTATTCCTGCGCTTTCTCGACGTTGGAAGAGAAATATTGTTGGCAGAATTCCTCGTAAATCATCGCGGTGACGAATTGACGGAGATTGTCTTTGTCGATTCCTTCGGGAAGGTCGCTTCTTAAAGCGATGGCGTTGTCCACGTCCTTGTCCAATTCCTCCATAAAGCCCTCTTCGACGATGTCCCCGTGCTTGGAAAGGTGCTCCATGGCGTTATCGAAATTGGCGATGGTTAAGGAGAAATTGGTTCCTCCGGTTATCTCTCCCAAAGGAGCGGATTCCCATTCCCCGTCTTCGTTTTTATACAAAAACAAATCGACGGTTTGGGTGTTTTTGACGTATTCGCGGTAATAAAAGCCAACTTCGTCAGCCAGGTTGCGGTTGAAATCGTTTATCGGGGCGAGGGAATTGGTCGCGAAGTCGTTGATGGCGATGTTTAGGGTATTGAGGTTAGCTTGGTCGACCATGGCTTCGGCCCTGACGATCTCATCGGCTAGTTGCTGGGTGTTCCGATCGATTTTGTCGCTTAATTCGTCGATCTTCCGATCGGTTTCTTTTAGTTGGTCCATGATGTCTTGCATGGTGGGGCCGCCTGGCATTAGGCTTTCGGATAAAGTGCCTAAGATCCCGAAGATGCCAGAGGCGATGGAACAGGGGTTATCGGTGGCCACGCCCACGACGATCGACCCGATGTTGCTGATTATTTGATAGGCGAATTTCCCGCCGTCATCCCAAGTGATTCCTTTGGTGACATACGATTCTTCGAAATCGGATTGGGGATCGCTATTCCCGTCTAAGCCTTTTTTGCTGGCGGGGGTCACCATCAAATATTTGGAATTGGCGGTAACGGAAGAATTGATGAGCATTCCGTAGTTTTCGCCTTCCTCCGAGGCGAAGGTCACTTCGAATCCGTCTCTGCCTTCGGAGGTTTCCACGTTGGTGACGGTGGTGGAGGCCGCTTTCAAAATGGAATAATCGGCGTATTCCTTATCGCTTTCCGAGAGGTTTTTGATGGCCTGGTCGATGTCATAGACGATGACGTCGCTTTTGGAGAGGTCGGTGGTGAATGTGTTGTCTCCGGAAAAAGCGGTAAGAGACGCCGTTCCGTCGTCTTTTTTGGTGAATTCGGCCTCTATTTTCACGAAATCGGCCATATCGTCTCGGCTGTATGACCATTTATTGTCTTCCGTGCTTCCGCACGAAGCTAATAGAAGCACCGAAAGAGAGATGGTCCATAATAATTTGGCTGTTTTGGTTTTCATAGAAATTCCCCCGACAACATTATGAGGCAGTCTTGAAATTCGTGTAAACAGAATTCGGCTTTCATCTTCTTTGCGTTAATCGACCATTTTTGTTCGCTTTTGGGTCGGCGGTCTTTAATTTTTCCTAATTCAAGCGAAGGCGCTTGTATTTTTTTTTTTTTTTTTTTTTTTTTTTTCCAAACGGCGAAAAAAGCGATAAGGTAAAGCCTTCTTTAGCTTATATAGAAAGGATAAAAATGAAAGATTTCAAGAAAAACGGCAAAACAATCATTTTGCCAGCGCTCATGGCGCTTGCTTTTGGAGGGATTGCCGTCGGCACGACGTACGCTCTCTTTACGAGCGAAGCTGAGGCGGATGTCACCGTATCGACGGGCAAGGTAAAGGTCCTCGCCGAGGCCTCTGGGCTAAAAACCTATTCCGGCAAGGATTTAGTCGGCGACGACACCGACGTTTTGGAAGAAACGGAAGTCCTAGGCGCTTTCACCAATGGCGGTGAGGCCGTTCTTGATGGGACCTCCATCACCTTAAGCAACATCACTCCGGGCGATAGGGCCGCTTTTAAGCTCAAAGTCGTCAATTATAGCAATGTCGCGACGAAATACCGTACGAAAGTCGTTGCCGAGAACGACACCGGCTTAGCGTCAGGGCTAAAATTCGACATCGGCGGATATAGCGTCCCGATGTTAGGGGACTGGTACGACTTGGCGGCCGCCGGTACGAGCGGAGCGACCGTTGGCGAATTCGATTGCTTCGTGGAATTGCCATCAAGCGCCGGCAACAAATATTCGGGGAAAAGCTGCACGATCACCTTCGGCGTGGACGCCATCCAAGGCAATGCCGCGACCTATTCCGTCCAGGATGTTTCTGACGAAGCCGAGCTCCGCACGGCCTTATATAACGCCCCGACTTCCGGAACCGGCGTCAATATCGTCCTTCAAAATGACATCACCTTGAATATGGTCTATTCTTATGAGCTTTATAACCATTCGGCCGATGACGGCATACCTAATCTCAACGATTATGAAGAAGGCGACACCCTTTCCCATTACAAATACGGCACGCCCGATTGGGATGAGGTAAACGCGCAGGAAACCGATAAGGCCGCTTTCGGGGCCAAATATCGTTGCACCGACGCTCGCATTGGCCGCTTGGTCGTCAAGAAGAACCAGGATGTCATCATCGATTTGAATGGCCATACCCTTAAGAAAGATGAAACCGGGGATTATGGCGATTGGTCCAACGTTTATACCGATATCGTTGCCAATTTCGGCAAACTGAAAATCACCGACAGCTCCGCTAGCGCCGGCACCGTCTATGGCAATGGCTACAATTCTTGCGCCGGCACCGTCGTTCACAATTATTTAGGCGGCACGCTCGCCATCGAGAAAGTCACGGTGGACGGCAACGCCGCCGCCAA
>CAVKTU010000122.1:3689-4073 GCA_963659395.1 Holdemanella sp.
CGGGCCAAACGAGCGTCAAAAACGAAGGCGGCTACGTTAGCATCGACGGCGCGAGCATCGTCGAAACACCGACGAGCGTAACGGCTTCGTTAGTCAAGAACGCCTCTGGCTTAATGGTTATCAAAGGCAACGCTTCCTTGAAATCCACCAAGGTCTTGAACTGCGAATCCGGCAACGTCGCCGTGGAAAGCGCCACCATCACCTCGACTAGCGATGGCGGTTACGCCATCAAAGCCGAAGGCGGTAGCGTCGTCACCCTTACGGACGCCAATGTCACGATCAGCGGCGAAACGAGGGAAGAGGGCGGGAAAATCGTCAAAATATAAGATTTCCACTCGATATTTGTTTCTAAATTAAGCACAGCATCGCGTCTGTGCTTTTTTG
>CAVKTU010000123.1:0-3265 GCA_963659395.1 Holdemanella sp.
CACGTTAAAGCCGTGAACCAGTCGCCGCCCCAAAATAAAGTCGAATGAGCCAAGACGACGCTTATCATTAAGAATGTTTTTATAAAGTTGCAGTTGGCGAGCGCTTTGCTATCGCGCGTGAAAGACATGTTTTTCTCTATCGCAATTGATGCTTTGGTGTCTTGTTTTTCAGGATTGCTTTTTTTGCGGCGCCTAACCATTTTTAGCGTCTCTTTTAGCATCTCGCCGATGTGATTTCGATAAAAAATCATATTAATAATCAGTGAAACTGAGAGACATAGACCACCTACTTCAAGGGCCATAATTATCCAAGAAAGGTAACTGCTCTCACCGATTTTGATCCAAAAAGTGGCTCCAATCATTCCTCCGGCCGAAAGAAGGTCGACCAAGATGTGCTTGGCAAAATGTCCGATGCTTCGATTCAGAATGTTCTTTCTTAAATAAAATGCATAGTAGATTGTTCGATACGCCATGGAAACCAAGGTTCCAATAGCTACACCGACTAGGCCAAAAGGGAAAACTAATGCAATTGAGATAATGATATTTAACCCCATTTCAATAATTGCGCTCCATTGGGTTTGCTTATAATGGCCAGCCGCTAAGACGACCACGCTATAGGGCAGTCTGATGCAATAAGAGGCAGTAGCTATGGTGAGCATGATGGCAAACGCCGGGGCATAGTAATCCGCGTCGGTTATCCCGGACGTATATATTCTCACGAAAGGCAAAACCAATAGACCCGTCATCGTGAAGACCAATATTACTATCGTGTGAAGAGCCCATTCAGTAAAGCCAAACGCCTTGTTAAGCGCCTTACTTTCGTTTTTTGCGAGCATGTTACCTATGTAAGATTCAATTCCGCCTGTTAAAGATACTATTAGAGATTTGACCCCTCCGATTACCAAGTAATAAACGTTATAAATTGAGACGTTAGCCAAAGTGGAAAAAAAGGTAAGCACGATGGTGTCTGTGCTGCCTAATACTACGGTCGCGAAGTGTTGGGCCAGGCCGTTCCACTTCTGTTTTATCGGCTCTTCGGCGAGCCGAATTGAGTAATCCAATTTGTAGTGCTTTTTGACATATATAGCTAAAACAATCGGCCGAATTAAAAAAATCAAGGATGTCGACAATTTTACTATTTGAATGGATGCGCCCAGCTTAATTATGAGAATGCTGACAACCGTATTCAAAATCAGAGTTATTATTTGCAAAATTAGCCCGATATACGACTTTTGGTCTGCTTTTAATAGAATTTGTTCCCTGATTCCAAAAAAGTATTGTGCGAAGTAGCTGATTGACATCGCCCCGATTAAGGAAGCGGTTGATAGGAAATCAAATTTTTCCAGTTGGAAAAGCGGGAAACAGGTGGCTAAAACAAGCACGTATACCGCCAATATGATCCCGACTTTGTCGAAGAATTTTTTCGCCGAAATCATTATTTTGCTCGTGGTGAGTAAATCCTCATCCGCAAGAGGCTTGTATAGGGCGGATTGGACGACGGCTCCAACCCCCAATTCACAAAGGCTAATGAGACTCAAAAGCTGCGTTATGGAAGAGACTAGTCCGTTAATATCGGAGCCGAAATAGAGAAGAATGTAACGAGGCAAAACAAAGCCGCAGATAATCGTCACCGCTTGGCTGAGCAGAGACATGATTGTGTTTAGCCTAAGCTTTTGTTTTCTTGTCATTCTCTTTGATTTCTCGCGCCGTTTCTCACAAACGTGCTACGTAAGTTCGGGACAAATGATAACATGTCTTAGAACCAATGAAGTTTGCTAATGAACCTCTTGAACATTTAGGAAATTTTGATGTGCACCCAAAAAAATGGATGCTGATTTTAATTAGTGCGTTTTGAACGATGTCGGGTTTAGATTTGTTTCTATTGTTTGAAGTGGGGTAGCTTTATTAAGTCGCCTAATTCGAGGTCCTTTTCCGTTGGATCAAATTCTTCAAATCCTCCCCCGGGAAAGAAAGTTAATTCCCCAAGATAAATCCGGCCATTTATTTCGTAGAAGTCCACTCGCAGAAAAGGAATGCCTGCAGAGAGCTTTTCCGCAAGCTCAATCATTTTTTCATAGTTTATGGGCTTCATGATTTTCTTTTCGCTGCTAGGGTAGTGCCTTCTAAGGGGAAGCTTGTTCCAATCTCGATCGAAGAACGTTACTTTTAAGCCATTCCCATTAAAACGATCCGTGCAGACCATTGTGCAATATACGCTGCCATTGAAACAGAAAAACTTGTAGTCCATTAAACCATCGGCTTTGTCATCTTCCATGTATTGCTCGGCTATGATTTTCCTTTGGACGTTTTTGTACGGCCATTCTCTTCCGTAAAGGTAGTAATCTTGCGAAAGGCCTTTTTGGAGATTGCTTTTTATTTTCCTGATGGCTTTTGGTGAGAGAGATTTTTTGTCTTTGCAGATGTACATTCCAAGCCCTGAATTGTGGTTGCATTTCAAAACAAATCGATTTGGCAACGACGAGAAATCAATTTCTTCAGCGGAATTGTAAACAGCAAGCGTTGGGATGATGTACTGCTCTCCGATCAAATTAGCTACGTAATTTTTCACGAGATGCTTATCAACCATCGCTGTGTATTTGGGATCCCGATCATATAGCTTTAACCATTGGAGCTTTTCGTTGAAGGTTTTTGGACTGCCGAGATTTAAATCGTAACCGACCGAGGCTTTAAACATCCTTTTGAGATATTCCTCGTCCGTAAGCTTGCCATACCTGCCTTTGGACGCGTTAAAGCGAAAGCGATAGTCTCTATTAGTGAGCAGTCGCCAAAATGCTTTTGCGTATTTTTTGAGTTTCATATCTTGATATTGCCTTTAAACTTGAAACAAAAATGCTTCCCATTGCTTCATCACAACGCTTGTTTCGAAAAACTTCGAACGTTCTTTTTCTAAATAGCTGAGCTCATTTTGAACCGATTGGTCTAATAATATTTTTCTTATTCTGTCTGCCATTGCTCCAGGGTTTCCGCATGGAACCAAAATTCTGTCGCCAAGCCCTTTGAGGATAGCTTTCGGGCCGCCGCAGGGGCAGTCTGTGGCAATGACGGGAATACCTATGGCCGTGGCTTCTAATAGTGAATTTGGCATGCCTTCAAAATCAGATGTTAGCAGGAACAATCTGGCACTTTTAACATGATTTTCTATGTCTGGCACGTTATCGGTGATGTGAACGCGCTCACCAAGGCCGTACTCTTTTGCGGTGGCGAGTATCTCGTCCTTTAGTTCACCGGACCCAAAATAGGCTAA
>CAVKTU010000123.1:3292-4060 GCA_963659395.1 Holdemanella sp.
TTCGCTCGCGATTAGATGGAAGGCAGATAAGGCTAGCAGTGGGTTCTTCTGCGAGGTTAGTCTTCCTACAACCACTATTTGCTCTTTTGTACAATTCCAGGGATTCTCGAAGAATTTGTTTGCTACTGGATTCCAAATGATTGTGGATTTCTTTTGCACCGATTTGGGAAAATAGGCCATGGCTTCGGCGGTTTGAAAAACGCAGCCCGAGGCTATCTTGAAAATCTCCCCGGCTAAAAACTTTTTGAGACCTTTGCCGTATTCGAAATTTGGATCGTTCCTCACTGAGATGACTTTTCTTAATGGCATGTGCCTTAATGCCAAAAGCATGCGTATGTTATTTGGTCCCATAAAAGATAGGACGGTATCGGGCTTTTCTTCCTTGACTATTTTGCGAAGAGTCTTGATTCGCTTCATGTTTCCTCGCAAACCCCCGTTAATTATGCCTAGACTAAGACGCTTTACACTGGGGTTTAACGAGTAGTCTTTCGACGCCTTATTGATTAAATCATTCACTAAAATGACTTTGTATTTGCCCGAAAGATGATTCGCAATATTAGCCATGACGCGTTCCGCGCCTCCTCGTTCAAGAGAACCTATATAGAGAACAATTTTTTTCATGCGTAAATGGGTTTTAACTTTTCAACAAATTCTATCATTGAATCCGCGATGTTTTCGGGCGTCTGGCGAGGCCGTTGAAGAATTTTGTGTACGGAACCGGTGAAGGCTTCCGACCCATCTCAAATATCATAGCACCCCTTTATCTCT
>CAVKTU010000124.1:0-4046 GCA_963659395.1 Holdemanella sp.
AAAATCCGTCAGATCGCAATCGGGATAAGAGAAGGCGAAAAAATCAAAAAGCTTGCCTTGGTTCTCCACCACGCCATTTAAATATTCATTGGGGTATGCACTCATAATCATTCCTCAAAAAGGGCGCTAAACACCTTCTCTACTTTATTCTCGTCAGAATCGACCAAAATTCTCATCCGTCGGCGCGCTTCGATGTCGCGCTTGCTATATCGATCGTTGAATTCGGCATAATCGACGGGCGACGGAGAAGAAGAAAGCTCTCGCAAGCGAGAATACGCTTTTTCCGTTTTCACGCAATATTGAACGCCCAAATCGCCTAGCGAAAGCAATTTGGCAAGGATATCCAAATCAACGTTATCGCGCACAAATTCTCTTGCTATGAAGAAATAAGAGGCGTTGGCGCGCCACCCTTTAATCGCATCAAAGCCATTCGAATCGACGCCGTATTTATCAATGAATTTCTTCGCGAGAACGCGGTAGCGTTTTGAATCATCGGCGTCCCTATGCTTCATCAATTCGGCAAGCCAAGAGAGGGCGTCGAGCCGTTCGAAATCGAGGATTCGCAATCCTTCCTCATCGAATTCGTATTCATGCACCCATCCGTTATTTTTATCAGGCCGGCAAACGGCCCACTCCTTAGCAAGCTCCAAATCGGCAGTAAGATAAAAACCTCTTCCATAATCGTGTTTGTCGTTGCCTAGCCCAAAAGTCGGAACGACGATCTCGTTAGGCGAGCCATGATATAATCTAATCTTTGCCATCCTTACCTCCCGATTTGCTGCTTCGA
This sequence comes from Holdemanella sp., assembly GCA_963659395.1. Classification (GTDB taxonomy): domain Bacteria; phylum Bacillota_I; class Bacilli_A; order RFN20; family CAG-826; genus UBA4951. The sequence goes on from CAVKTU010000124.1 coordinate 788, forward strand.
TAACGAATTCATGGCGATCATCGTATCGCCTTTATCGTTTAACCGCCAAAAGTATACCATCTCGGCCCGTGTTTTTATAATTCTCTATGTTTTAATGGCGAGACGGGTATTGAAATATTATGGCTTATTCGCCGCCGCCGTTCTCTTCCTCGGGCTTGCCGTCCTCCTTCTCGTTTTGGCCGTCCGCGTCCGGATCGTCGCGTTTGGCCGGGATCCAACTCCCCTCTCCGCAGAACTTCTCCGTGAATTGCTTCGGGGTCAGGTACCCCAAAGCGAAGGCGCCCTTTCCTCGTTCTCGACCTCGCCGGCTTTGGACGCGTTGATGAATTTGCCGTTTATGTTCCTATAGGCCGCGACCCAATCCTTGAACGCGCTCCTATTGAGGTCGTTCTCCCTCGCGTATTCGGATACGGTGAGCCCGGACAACGCATGTTTCCTGCAATGCTCGTACCTTTCCTGGTCTGTGTAATGAGTGTGCTTTTCAGCCATTTTGCAAAACCTCCTAGCTTCGATGCCGAAAAAGATTAGCAAATGCCGGTCTCTTATATCATGGTGTTAATTTTTGACGTGTACCAAAATTCCATTGTTTTCATATGCATTGTTTTAAAAGCTTACCATTACATAAAGAAAAAAGGCTTGATTTTAACTCATCAAACCAGTTCTTTGTAATGGTGGCCCAGGGGGGAATCGAACCCCCGACACAAGGATTTTCAGTCCTTTGCTCTACCGACTGAGCTACCGGGCCAGTATGGCGGACCATACGAGATTCGAACTCGTGGTCTCCTCCGTGACAGGGAGGCATGTTAGACCGCTACACCAATGGTCCATCCGCCATGCCTAGTTATTATCCTCAAGCGCTAAGGCAATTGCAAGAGTTTTTAAAACAAAGAAAAAAGCCCGTTTTGGCGGGCTTTTATCGTCATATTGCCTTTAATAATTCTTCGCGCGGAGCTCGAAATAGGCTTGGGGGTGATTGCAAACGGGGCAAACGGCGGGCGCAAATTTGCCGACGACGATATGGCCGCAGTTGCGGCACTTCCAGACGGCCAAATCCTTGGAGATGAAGACGACGCCGTCTTTGACTTTGCTTAAAAGCTCCTTGTAGCGTTCCTCATGCTCTTTCTCGATGGCTCCGACCATCTTGAATTTGTTGGCGATTTCGATAAAGCCTTCCTTGCGGGCCGTCTCCTCGAATTCCTTATACATATCCGTCCATTCGTAATTCTCGCCGTTTGCGGCGTCCAAAAGGTTCTCGGCGGTCGCAGGGACTTCGCCGTTATGAAGGTATTTAAACCATAATTTGGCGTGTTCCTTTTCGTTATCGGCGGTCTCTAAGAAGATGGAGGCGATTTGCTCATACCCCTCCTTCTTGGCCTTGGAGGCATAGAAGGTGTACTTGTTGCGGGCTTGGCTTTCGCCCGCGAAGGCGGCTAGTAGATTCTTTTCGGTTTGGGATCCTTTTAATTCCATAGGTTTTCTCCTTATACGGGCATTTTAAAAGAAAGGAGAACGGTTAGACAAGCGTAACGCTCAAGAAAATGAAAAGCCCCTATTCCTTGGGCTTTTCGACGTAGCGGACGTATTCGTAATTATCTAGAGAGGAGCTTACTTCCACCATGTAGGTGTAGACCGCTTCGCGAAGGAGGGCGGCCCTTTCGCCTAAGGGCTTACTCATATCGGGCTCATAGACGCCCGAAACGTGCATCACCACGCGGGGCGGCAAGAAACGGAGGATCTTCCTTTTTTCATAGGTCACGCACGTGGCGATGACGGGGCGCCCTAAGGAGGCGGGGTAGACGAAGGATTGCTCAGGGAAAGGACGGATACGCGTGCAATACGGCCAGATATGGGCCTCGGGGAAGATGAGAATGGCGTTGCCGTGTTGGATATGCTTCTCAACCGCTTCGAGGAAGGGCTTGGTTTGCTCGGGGAAGCTAGGCAAAGGAAGGGCCCCTATCATCATCTCGATGGGACGAAGATAGGCATTGCTGACCGATTCGTTCGAACAAAGGACGAAGGTTCGGCGGGGCGGTATTAGCCAAACTGGCACAAAGAAGGCGTCCCCGATCGTCGTGTGGTTGCCATAAACGAAGAAGCCCTTCTTCCCCATATGGGTTTTGCGGAATTTCCGCTTGCCGCGGATTTTAAAACCATAAACGAGATGGCCGATGATCCAGAAAAGGGGGATGGCGATGATGTAATAAACGAAGCCGCTGAAGAACCAATATAACGGGGATTTGTGGTAGAATTTGAAATTCTTCGGAAGGGGCTTGTATTTGAAATGCTTCGTCCCCGCGAAATCGTCGTGCAAGGGATCGCTATAATAGACAATCTTCTTCTCTTTCATTTCTTGCCTTCGCTCTTTTTGACGTTCTGATGGATCATCTCGACCATCTTTTGCATGCATTCGTCGAAATCGAATTGGCTGACGTAGGAATGGTATTTCTCCTGGTTGGCCTTTCTTTCTTCGGGATGCTCATACCAATAATCGATCTTGGCGGCGAGGTCTTTGGCGTCATCTTCCTTAAAGAGGTTGTTCGGGGAGATGGCGAAGGCCTTGGTGGCGCTTAAGGGGGAATTGTTGATTAAGGGGGTCAAGCCGCAGGCGATGGCCTCCAAACAAGAGATGGCCTCGATTTCCACGCGGGAGGCGTGGACATATAGGTCGGCTGAGGAAAGAGCGTCGATAAGCTCGGGGTGGCTATAGAATTTGAAAAGGGGCTCGACATGGCGCTTGGCCGCTTCTTTCTTAAGTTGGTCGATCCTGGGCCCGCTGCCAGCCAAAACAAGGCGGATGTCCTCTTTGTGGCGAGAGAGGGAGACGGCTTTGATCAGAAGCTTCTGGTTCTTCTCTTTGCTATAGCGGCCTGTCATCACGATGACGAATTTGCCTTCGAATTCGGCGGGACGGACGACTTCTTTCTTGCGAAAATCGCGGGAAACGCCGTTGGAGATGACCTTCCCCGGCGTCTTTTGGCCGATGGCCTCCTCAAAGACCCCTTCGATAAAGGAGGTCGGATAATGGATGCAGTCGACGTATTGGTAGAAATGCTTCCACATCCAACGATAGACGCCGCGATTGACGTGCTTGCTATGGATGAGATTGAAGAAATGGGCGGTGACGTTCTCCGCTTGGACATGAAAGCCCGCGCTAACGGGGATTTTCAATTCTTGGCAAAGCTTAACGGCCGCTAGTCCAGCGGGAAAAGGCATCATAATGTGCACCTTATCGACGCCTTTAAGGGCCTCTAGCAAGGTG
>CAVKTU010000125.1:0-4026 GCA_963659395.1 Holdemanella sp.
GGCTTATTCCTTCGCATTACTAATATACTTTCGAATTTGTTTTTAGTCTACTTTTTAGTCTACTTTTGGATTTTCTAGAGCAGTCATTGTCTTAAAGATGACTCTAAAAAAATGTAAACTCGCTCATTTTTTAGGCTAAAATGCATTGAAACTCGCTCATTTTTAGGCAACTAGACGATAAAACTCGCTCATTTTTTATAAAAACTCTCGATTTCATCTATGAAATATTAAATAATATAGTCAGAAGGAGTTATGATTCTATGTCTAATTACCTAAAACGCAAAATCGACCAACGACTCTACGATTGGAAAACTGACCCCAACCATAAGCCTCTTATCGTCAAAGGGGCAAGGCAAGTCGGCAAAACCAAATCGATCGAAACGTTTGCCGACAAAAACTACGAAAACGTCATTGAAATCAACTTTGCAGAAAATCCGATTTATAAGCAAATCGTCGAGAACGGCTATTCTGCCGAAGCCATCACCAAATGCATTTCTCGCATCGATCCCAAAGCCAGATTCGTCAAGGGAAAAACTCTCATTTTCTTCGACGAAATTCAGGAATTCCCCGATATAACAACATCCTTGAAATTCTTTTCTCTTGTCAGAGATTATGACGTGATTTGCAGTGGCTCTTTGCTAGGCGTCCATTATAAGGACATCTCTAGCATCAGCGTGGGCTATAAAACCGAGATCGAAATGCGTTCGCTCGACTTCGAGGAATTCCTATGGGCGCTTGGCTATGACGGCTCTTTTAAGGAAGATATCTTATCCCATATGCTCTCGCTTACCGCTCTCTCCCCTAGCATGCTTAAAATCTGTAACGACCTATTCTTGGATTACTGCATCGTCGGCGGGATGCCGGAAGTCGTAAATGATTTCGTTTCAAAAAAGACCTTCGAGAACACTTTGGAAATTCAACGTCAAATCGTCATCGGCTACGAAGGCGATATAAAGAAATATGCCGTCGGGCTCGATAAGGCAAGAGTGGCGAATGTCTTTCGCTCAGTTCCTTTCCAACTCGGCAAAGAAAATAAGAAATTTCAAATTTCCAAGGTCCGTTCTGGTGCGAAATTCGCCGACTATAGAGGTTCGTTGGAATGGCTTGAAGACGCCGGTATCGTGAATATCAGCCGGGCTTTGCAAACTCCCCATTTGCCTTTGAAAGGGAATGTTATCGGTGATTGTTGCATCCTCTATTATGCCGATAGCGGATTGCTTCTTTCTCAGCTTGACGACGAGGCGCAAATGGACTTTCGACAAAACAAGAACCTCGATGTCTATAAAGGCGGGCTATTCGAAAGCATCATCGGCGAAGCGCTCGTAAAATCGGGCTACGATCTCCGTTATTACAAAAAGGATAATTCCACTTTGGAAGAGGAATTTTTCGTGCGGTATAAGGATTATCTCGTTCCAATCGAAGTGAAAGCCAAAAACAACAATTCGAAATCCCTAGCCACTCTGATAAAAAGCGACAACTATGCGGAAATCCGCTTTGGCATAAAAATCATAAAGGGGAACATCGGCTTCGATTCCAATATCTACACATTCCCGCACTTCTGCGCTTTTCTCATCAAAGATTTTCTTACGTCTTTTAAATTCGAATAGCCAGGCATCAAAGCAATGGGCGAATCGTCCAAAAGCCGTTTTCACCTGCTTACAAGTAAAAAATGGCGCCCCGAGCAGGAGTCGAACCCGCAACCCTCAGATTCGAAGTCTGATACTCTATCCAGTTGCGCTATCGGGGCGTGCGCCCATTATAGACGATTCATAAAATAAAGGAAGAAGACCATAACGAAACATCGAATCAAGAGGCCAGTTTGACATTTCTAACATTAGGGTCATCTTACTACTGCCATTAGCTCATTCCACATCATCATCCGCAACGGCAACAAAAAAGGCGATGTTAGTCGTCTCTTCTTTGTTAAGATACTATTTCACTTCCGAGTGAAAATGCTCTTGGAGGGCCGTTTTAAGAGCTTCAAAGGTCTCGTCGCTTAGATCGTGCTCGATGCGGCAAGCGTCTTTAAGGGCCGTCTCTTTATCTACGCCGATATTCATTAAGAGCTCGCTGATGACGCGATGCCTCTCATATATCTTCTTCGCGAGAGCGTACCCCGATGGCGTAAGGTAAAGCTGTTGTTTGGGGCCTAAGGCCACATAGCCGCCGTTTTCTAATTTCTTCAAAGCGACGGAGATGCTCGCTTTGCTATAGCCAAAAGAGGAAGCGAGATCGACGGCGTGGATCTCCTTCACCCCCTTTTCCTCGAGCATGAGGATCCTCTCTAAATAGTCTTCGGATGATTCGTGTGTTTTTTCCATACGCTATTACCTTTGAATAATTGTTGGCAAAAAACATTTTATTGTCAAGAAAAAGACGATTTAGTTAGAAATAATTAACTTTCGCTTGATTTCCAATATAAAAGCTTCATAATACGGCTGTTAGCGAATTCTAACTGAGGAAAAATTATGCCATTGCTCATCGCTCCAACCAACGCCCCTCTAAGAATCACGAGGGTCAGCGGAGACGCCAAAGTGAAATCCCACTTGGCCTCCTTAGGGATCATCGAGGAAGGCGAACTCACGTTATTATCCCTCCAGCCCAGTGGAGTCATCGTCAAAGTCAAAGAATCGCGACTCGCTTTAGATCATGACATCGCTTCTCGTATCACGGTCGCGTGCTAAGAAAAGGAGTTCTCTTATTTTATGGAAGAAGAGAAAGTGAAAGCGCAACCCTCCTTGGAAGTTGGCTCTATCGCCACCCTTGAGGACTTGCCCGTTGGCGCCCTTGGCGTCATCGAAAGCGTCTCCGGCGAAGGAAAGATCCGCCGGCGTTTGTTTGATATGGGGCTCACCCCGGGATGCGAGGTATTCGTCAGAAAACGCGCTCCCCTTGGCGACCCCATCGAGGTGACTTTACGCGGCTATGAGCTCACCCTCAGGAAGAACGAAGCTTCCTTTGTCGTGATGAAGGTCACAGAAACGGAGGAAAGGCAATGAGCGAACATAAAATGAATTTCGCCTTAGCGGGTAATCCCAATTGCGGCAAAACCACCCTTTTTAATAGCTTAACTGGGAGTACCGCCTACGTCGGAAACTGGCCTGGCGTCACCGTCGAAAAACGCGAAGGCACCTATAAAAACAAGAAATTAGGCGATTGCCTTATCACCGACCTACCCGGCATCTATAGCTTATCGCCGTATTCGCCAGAGGAAGTCATCTCCCGTAATTTCATCCTCGAATCCAAACCCGATTGCGTCATCAACGTCATCGACGCCACCAATTTGGAGCGCAATCTCTTCATGACCACCCAGATTTTGGAGATGGATACCCCCGTCGTCCTCGCCCTCAACATGACCGACGCTTTGGAGGCGCAAGGACAGAAAATCGACGCCAAAGCCCTCTCAAAGAAACTCGGCGTCCCCGTCGTGAACGTCAGCGCTTTGAAGCAACAAGGCTTAGAGGAATTAATGGCCGTGGCCATCGCGACAGCTACCCATCCGCGTCAAGGGCGTGTCGTTTGGGATGCCTCCGACATCGCTTCCTATATCGAGGAAGCCGTTAAGGTTTACGCCTCCGAAAAGATCGAAAACCCGACCTTCCACGCCATCAAGGCGTTAGAGAACGACGAAATCGAGCTTGAAAAGAACTCTTCCGTCGCCAAAAAGGTCCATAACATCGTCCCCGAAGGCGTCGATTTCGAAGCCAAGAGCGCCGATTACCGCTACCGCTATATTTCCAAGGAATTATCGAGCGTGCGTAGCGGCTTCGCAAATAGCGAAAAGAAAAAGCTATCCCTCTCCGATAAAATCGACCGCGTCTTGACCAACCGTTGGGCCGCTTTCCCGATTCTCATCGTCCTTTTCTACCTCATCTTCCAAATCGTCTTCAATAGCGACGTCCTTTACCTTAAGGCGATGGGCGTTGATTTCGGAGACGGCTTCTTGGATAACCTCGTCCATATGCCAGGAGCCACCGCTGAGGAAGGCGAACGCATCGCCGGCGTCTTCGATGGCCTCTTCTATAC
>CAVKTU010000126.1:0-4007 GCA_963659395.1 Holdemanella sp.
GTCTTATCGTTTTGCTTTATCAAGAAATCAACCTCGTATTTTGTGTCTTTTTCGTTATCGCCGCAGTCTTTATTTTTTGTTGCGACGCTGGTTTCAAAAAATCTTAAGGGCTTGCCTGCCGTTACAAAAATTTGAGCGATGAGATTCTCCGTCATCATCCCTTTATTCATGGATATCTTTCCTTGCACAAACGACTTATATAAATCGCTTTTAAGGTAATTGGTCCCTGATGCCAAGGTTAGTAAGAGCCCAGTGTCCGCCATATAGCATTTTATTTTGCTTGTCTGTAATGCGAAACCATCGAAAATTGTCGGCTCATCGAGCCCGTAACATAACGAGCCGACCATCGAATCGTTTATCCAATTTATAGCATCCCTATAGCAAGAAAAACGGTCGCCTTCGTTAAGCGAGGAATATTTGATTTTTTTATCGTGGTGCGATAATTGCGAAGGGATTGCATTAAAGATCGCCGTGGCTTCAGCAACATAATCTTCGGCGTATTTCGCGATATCCTCTCTATAAAGTTTTATGATACCTCTTTTTGCCTTTTCCACATCGTCGTAGTTTTTTGTCTCGATGTATTTTAAGACGGCTTGCGGCATGCCGCCGACGAGCATATAAAGACGTAATCTTTCGTTAATCGGCCTTAGCGTGTTGCCGAGCGGCTTCTTGCTTTCAAAGGCCTTTCTCAAAGCTTCGTATGTTACTTGGTCTCCGATCGCGGTGAGAAACTCCTCAAAATCTAGCGGATGCATCGATATTTCTTCCTCTTCTGAGGGAATTAATATATCTTTCGTATTTTTCTTTATCGTTATCAAAGACCCCGTTTCTATATAGTCATATCTCCCATCGGCGACAAGGTGCTTAACGAGTTCTCTTGCCTGCGGATATCTTTGTATTTCGTCAAAGATGATGGCAGATTGGCGACGATAAAGAGGCGTTGAATACAATATCGAAAGTTGATTGAAGAATTCGTCAAGACTGTATTTGTTGCCATAGCGTTTGAAAGTTTGCAAAGTTCCAGGCAAAGGGCTAGAAAAATCTATCAATATGTAGCTCTTATACTCGCTTTTCGCAAATTCTTCAGCTAAAAAACTCTTGCCGACTCGCCTAGTGCCTTTTATCAATATTGCTTTGCCATCGCTAGAAGAGTTTTTCCAATCTAGCAGCTTTTGATACATTTTTCTTTGTATAATCATTGCCATTTAACGCCTTTCTAAGGAGATTATACGAATTATTTGCGAGGTGTCCAACAAATTTTCGAACATAATTAATGTATTGTTTTCACAAATTTTCGAACATAAAATTTTAGTTACTTTCACAAATTTTCGAAGATGAATCTAATTTGGCGTATACTCTTTGTGCTTCATAAGAGGACTATGCGGCGATAGGCGGTATTTGTTTTATAACCTACGATGATAATTGCAAATGTAGGTTACAAATGCTATAGTTAGACCATGAGAAGTCGCGATTCATTGCTAAACGAAATCAAATCTTTGCCAAAAGGCTATATTTCCTCTAAGACGATTCATGGAAAGACCCGTTTTTACCTTCAGCATAGGGACGGCTTAAAGGTTGTTGGCAAATACGTGAAAGAAAGCGAATTGCCTCTTTTGCGACAACAGATAGACAGAAGAAAAGAATTAGAAAAAGAATTATCGAATTTAAACGATGCGCCAATTATTAAAAGATTAAGCTCTAACGCCTTATCTCTTACTGGAGAGGTCATGGAAAAAGATGTCGCGGTTGCGAGGTTCAAAGAAGGGGAATTACTATGGTTTGACAAAGATAGGGCACCACTGATTTTTCGTACTAGCCACCGGTTAGAGCCTTGGTTATCTAGTCGGGTAATCGATGCTCATCGTACGCATTCGAGATTGCTTAAGAAAATGTTACGTATTGCTCCTTCGAACGATGAGGAAACGGTTTTGTACGTACACGCCGTGACTCTCGTAGACGACTACTGGTTTCGCCCGCAAAAATCGAAATTGCATTGGGCAGATGTGACATTTATATCCGATCAATATGCTGCGTTGGCCTTGAAAGGCGATCCTTCTTTATTGCCATCTAAGGCAAGAATTACTCCCGAATTGACTTTAGGCGGCAGTTTTGAGAAATGTTGGAAAAGAATTGATGGACGATGGTACATGGTCAAAAGCGGTACCAAAGAGGAACTTTTTTCGGAATGGTTTTGCTCTTCGCTAGCGAATCGTCTAAATATTCCAACGGCCCAGTATTTTCTTGAGAATGGCTATATATATACGCCAAATTTCGCTGAAAAGGAGAATTTTGAGCCAATGTCTTCCGTTGCCGGGCGCGATGATGATAGCTATGAGCATGTTTTCCCATTGGTTTTGGGTCTCTCTCAGAGAATCGCCAAAGAATATTTGCTTTTGATTTTCTTTGATTGCTTGGTTAACAATGTCGACCGCCATAATGAGAATTGTGGTTTTCTTAGATCGAGGAAGACGGGTGAGATCATTTCTTTGGCCCCCAATTTCGATAACAATATCGCGCTTATGGCCGTTAACGGATACCCGCACGATATCGAAAGAAAAGATGACGGCCTTATTTCCTGTTTCCGGAAGTTCATAACGAAGAACAAAGAGGCGGCTAAGCTTTTTAAGTCGATGTCTTTGCCGATATTGACAGAGGATATTATTAAGAAAACGCTTGGCAATTCGCCGATAAAAATAGACAAAGACGTTTTGGTAACCTTTTTAATGAATGGCTATCGACGCTTAATCTGCATCTATGATAACCTACAATGATAATCATAAATGTAGGTTATAATTATTGCCTTCTTTTATCCATGCTGACGGCCTTTCCGCCTTGTTAAAGCCGAGCTGTTTTGGGTTGTTCCTAATGATGTGCGATCTGGCAAAATTTTATGAGTCACTATCTCATATTAGCATCTCGCGAAATGCCAAGAGGACAACGAGGTTCTTTGGTGTTATGCGGGACAAACATGCTAAAATAGCGAAGCGGAGGAATCATGCATGGCTTTGTACTTAAACAAAGATAACGACAATTTCATCGATGCGTTGAATTCGAAAATATTTGTCGATAAGTCAATGCTCATTGAAAAAACAAATGACTCGATTAGAACCAACGACAAATTCATGTGCATAGCAAGGCCGCGGAGATTCGGCAAAACCATGGCTCTTTCCATGCTTAATGCTTATTATTCGAAAGGCTGCGATTCTAAGCGATTATTTAAAGGATTGCAGATATCTGGCTGCCATTCTTTCAAAAAGCACCTAAACAGCCACAATGTCATATGGATCGATATGGCCAGCGTTTACACAAGCATCGATGATAAAAACGATTTCTTTGATGAATTAAGCAAAAATCTTATTGCCGATTTGAAGGAAAAATTTCCCTCGTGTGTAACGGCCAATGAGAACACCATAGGCAAAGCGCTTATGAAGATCAAAAGCGTTTTAAACGAGAGGTTTATTTTCTTGATCGACGAATGGGATGTTATTTACCGTGAGCAGGAAAATAATCGTGCGATATGCGATAGATATACGGAATTTTTAAGGAATCTTTTTAAATCTTCTGACGTTTCTTCTTGCATTGATTTGGTGTATATGACCGGCATCCTTCCGATAAGAAGATATTCTGCGCAGTCAACGTTGAACATGTTCAATGAATACAACATGTTGAATCCAAGAACCATGACGGAATTCGTCGGATTCACGGAAGAGGAGGTCAAAGGGCTTTGCGATCGATATGGCAGAGATTTTAATGAAATCAAGAATTGGTATGACGGGTATCGGTTAAATGGTATCGATATTTATAACCCGAAATCGGTCGTTGAAGCGGTAAACGAAGGGAAATGCGGTGATTATTGGACTTCGACTTCGGCGATTGAAGCCGTTACTAATTATATGAATTATGACCATGGCGTTTTGAAGGGCTTGATCGCCAAGATGATAACCGGCGAGAAAGTGGGGGTGAACGTTAGGAAATTCGATAACGATTTAACGCAGATAACCTCGAAG
>CAVKTU010000127.1:0-3991 GCA_963659395.1 Holdemanella sp.
GTCTCCCGCCGATATCATCGCCTTAAGGAAGAAGGTCTCCCTTTCCCCGACCTTATCCTCACCGATGGCGGCTATCCTCAGGTCGAAGCCGCATTGGAAGGTTTGGCTATAGCGGGGGCGAGGATCCCCGTTTACGGGCTTTATAAAAACGACAAGCACCAAACCGAAGGCATCATCGGGCCAAACGCCGAGAAATACCCCCTTTCATCCTCTTCGCCTCTCTTTTTCCTTTTAATGAGGATGCAAGACGAAGTCCATCGCTACGCCATCAGCTTCCATAAAGCAAGCCGCCTGAAGGCGATGCACGGCTCCATCTTTGATGAGGTCGAAGGAATCGGCGAGAAAAGGAAGGAGATCGTCAATCGGAATTATCCGACTTTGGATGCCCTAAAAAGAGCGTCTTTATCGGAACTCGAGCAACTTCTCCCCACCGAGGTGGCCAAAACGCTATACGAGAAGGTCAAAAACCTCCATTAAGCGTTTTCGCAGTTGTTTCTTTCCCGAGAGGTTAGTAACATTATGGGCGTTGCGCCCGTAGCTCAGCCGGATAGAGCAACAGCCTTCTAAGCTGTGGGTCAGCCGTTCGAGTCGGCTCGGGCGCGCCATTTCGAAAGCGTCTCTCCGATACAAAAATCCGTTCCTCGGAAGTTGAATAAAAAATAATCCTTAAAAAAGCCGATTAAACGGCCTTTTTGCTAGTTTTCTCTTGGAATAAATTCCAGTACATGTATCCTTTTCCGCCATTAGAGACCGTTTTATCGGCCATTTAACGGGTAAGATATAAATTGTCGGTAGGAGTCGAATCGCATCGATTCTAGCAGCGTAGCAATCGAAGTTTGGTGACGTTCATTGAACTTAGGCTTATTGCTTCTCTTTTATTAGTTGCCCCTCTTTTTTGAATCTATGGACATTTAATTTGGTGTGAATTTAGCCAAAAGTCCCTTGAAAATTGGTGCAAGCATGAGCAAAAGTCCCTTGAAAATTGGTGCGAAAATATCTATAACTCAATTGAATTTTAGTGTAAACTTTCCTTGCAAGGTAGTTTAATGAGCAAGTACTTAAGAAGAAAAATAGACTCAGAATTGCTCAATTGGCGTAACACCAAAGGGCATTCTCCGGCTTTGATTTCCGGCGTTAGGCAATGCGGCAAATCTAGAAGCATCGAAGAATTTGCCGTCAATAATTTTAAATACGTTAATAAAATCAATTTTTGGAATACCCCAGAAGCCAAAAGGGCTTTTGAAGGTAGCTTAGACGTCAATGACGTCATCAAGAAACTATCCCTTCAATTCCCCAATTTCGTTTTTTCCCCCGGGAAAACCGTCCTTATCTTAGACGAAATACAGGATTGTCCTTATGCCAGATTGGCTTTGAAATCCTTTAAAGAAGACGGAAGATTCGAAATCATAGCAAGCGGATCTTACATCGGCTTGAACATCGAGCAAAAAGGAGATTCCGCTATTCCCATGCCCAATGGCGCGGAAGACGTCATCCAAATGAAAACGATGGATTTCGAAGAATTTTTGTGGGCCAACAATTATTCCGACGAGCACATAAGCGAACTGCTTTCCTATTTCGAAAAAAAAGAGCCGATTCCGGAAAACGTGCACAGCAAATTAAAAGAATTGTTCAAAGAATACGTATGCGTGGGCGGCTATCCTGAAGTCGTGAAGAAGTACATAGAAACGAATAATTTCAAAGCCGCTTTCAAGAAGAATCAAAGCTTGATTTTCGACATTCAAGGCGATCCGATCAAAAGAAAAAACAAAGACGGAAGGCCGCTCTACACAGCAACAGAGATATCAAGAATCCAAAAAGCCTTCAATTTGGTCTTATCTTTCGCATTGGAGGACAACAAGCGCTTCGTGCTTTCTAGAATGAGCGGGAACGGCTATCAGAAAAGCGATGCGATTGACTATTTGATGAACTCAAACGTCGTATTCAAGGTCAATAACGTGGAAAATCCGTCCTTGCCGTTAGCCGCGAGGAAGATCGAATCGGCTTTCAAATTGTTTTACGCCGATATCGGCATGACGGTCGCCCAATGCGGCTACGACACCATCAAGGCTATAATGCAAGATAGTTTGGGGATGAATAAGGGCGTTATTTTCGAAGCCGCGGTGGCGGATTCCTTATACAAAGCAAACATCCCTTTGTATTACTTTGCGAAAAACAGCGGCTTGGAAGTCGATTTCTTGATTTCATATCAAGGATATTCCACTTTAATCGAAGCTAAGGCTAAAACAGGCAACGTCAAATCCAGCAAAACCGTGATGTCTCACCCTGAGCACTATGGCGAAACCAGACTGATCAAATTCGGAGATTATAATATCGGTTTTGAAAACAATATTCTGACCCTTCCTTATTACCTTGCCTTTGCGCTGGGTGAAGATTAGTCGATTTAGACATTATCCCCTTATGAGCAAGCCTTTGAGCGATCAAAAAATTCGAGGATCATCAACGTTCGCTATCGCTTATAAGAAACGTCATCGCCGCTTAAAAGCATGATCCGATAAGCGCAATCAGAAGGCGAAAAGCCGGGTTTTATACATCGATAATCCCCGTTAAAAACCTTAAATTAGCGGTATTCACTAACGTTTTTCATGTTTTTGCGACGTCGCGTTTCATTTTAATGTCAGCGAGAGGAGAGCAACCAAATTTGGGGAAAATTGTCATTACATCCCATTTTATGGCGGGGAAAATGTGAAAACCAAGGGGCTTTCTAACGGGGAAAATGTGAAATGAGGCTACTTTTCAGCAGGGAAAATTGTTACACTATTCTCAAAAGAAGGAATTTGAGGATGAGCATCATATTAAAGCGCAAGATTGACGGTTATCTTCTCGAATGGAAGAGAAACCCCGATAGGAAGCCTTTGATCATCAGAGGTGCTAGACAAATCGGAAAAACCTTTGCCGTCAAAAGATTCGCCGAAGGGAACTATGAACATTTCATCAACATCAATTTCGCTCTCCAGGAAGAATACAGGTCTATTTTCGCCGATGGATACGAGGTGGATAAGATCGTCAAAAGGATTTCCTTCATAAATCCCGATTTCGTCTTCGAACCGCATAACACGTTGTTATTCTTCGATGAGATTCAAGTCGTTCCAAAGGCCGCAACCTCGCTAAAGAATTTCCGTCTCGACGGCCGTTATGACGTCATTTGCTCCGGCTCTTTGATGGGGATCAATTACCAAGAAATCGAATCCAATGCCGTGGGCAACAAAACGGATTACGAGATGAAATCCCTCGATTTTGAGGAATTCTTATGGGCCAAAGGCTACAAAGAATCCCGCATCGGCGAGCTTCTTGATCATATGATAAAGGCTAAACCTTTACCGCAGGCTTATTTTGACACGCTGAGCGAATTGTTCATGGATTACGTCATCGTGGGCGGGATGCCGGAGATAGTGAAAACGTATATGAAGCAAAACAATTTCTCGGGCGTTTTAGAGATGCAAAGGCAGATTATTAAGGACTACGAGGAAGACATCGCCAAATATGCGGCAGGGCTGGATAAAGGGAAGATATTGGCCGTTTATCGCAAAATCCCCGTGTTCCTTGGCAACGAGAACAAGAAATTCTTCATCACCAAAATCGAAAAAGGCGCCCGAAGCAATCGATATTCGGGCGTCATCGATTGGCTAAAGAATTCGGGGATCATCAACGTTTGCTATCGCTTAGAAGATCCGTCATTGCCACTTAAGGGACATTATGATCCAGATAATTTCCGCCTATTCTTCGCCGATACGGGACTTTTAATCGGAGCCCTTGACGACGAAGCCCAATGGGATCTGCGTCGCAACCAAAACATGAATGCGTGCAAAGGGGCCATTTACGAGAATATCGTTGGAGATATGCTGGTTAAAGCTGGATACGATCTGTTCTTTTACAAAGACGAAAAAGGACATCTGGAGATGGATTTCTTTGTTAGAGACACCACTTCCCTCGTTCCCGTCGAAGTTAAAGCGGTCAATGGATCGACGATTTC
>CAVKTU010000128.1:0-3969 GCA_963659395.1 Holdemanella sp.
TCCGATAATCGCCCCCAACATAAACAAAACTCCTTTCTAGCTTGCAACCAAGCCTTTTAAACATCAAAGGGAATGGCTTAGTTATATTATGGGGCAGCAGAAGCAAATAATTGCATTTGAGGCAATTTTGTTCATATAGTGGCACTTTATTGACCTGACATACTTCCTCTTAGCTTGGGATTAGGAGCGACCGCTAAAAACAAGCCGTTAAATAAGCGTTGCAAATCCATGTTTAACGGATAGTGACCGTGTCGATACTTTTCGTTTTTCGTAATTTCGTCAAAAGCTTTAATGAGAAGCCTAAGTTTTTGGACGTCTGCATTAATTTTGTCTAAGTGACGCTCATTTTTATCAAGCTTAAAATTGTGTTTATTTCGCTATCAAAAATCAAAAAAGCCCCGCAAATCACAGGGCAATTGGTTTTTGATGATTGTTTTATACAACGGGCGTCGAAGAAACTTCGGTGACTTGTTCCTCTTCCTTTTTAGGTTCTTCGGAATCAGCGCTGGCGGCAATGATCTTAAGACGCTTAGCCCGCCTTTCGGCACGCTCATTGTCGACATCGCTTTTCTTAGCAAAGATATTCAAGAAGATAACGGCGATAATGGCGAAAGCGAAAAGAAGCAAAGCGCCAAAGAGACGATAGCTCATATGCATAACGTCCGTGAAGGCGGCTTCGCCCGTCCAGTTCTCGCTGCTTTTTTTAGGAAGATAGGCGCTGATGAAACCTAGCACGATGAAAACGAGTCCGGCCATCCCGACAATCGAATCGAAAATGATGCAAACAATTTCCGGTTTGGAAACCTTCGCTTTCTTCTGCTGCTTAATTTCTTCCATCGTCATCACCACGAACGATTAGGCTTTGGCCTCTTCGTCTTTCTTTCCTTCTGCTTCGGGGTTCGATCCCACGATCTTGTTGTCGTGTTTCTTGGCTTCTTCCACCAATTCGTTGATGAAGGGCACATAAACGGTGCGGAATTCCGGCTCCACTTCGCGAACAAAGGATCCGATCGCGTCTTGAGTTTCGCGAATGGCGTCGCCAAAGCCTTTGCCCATCGGCAAATCACGGCGGCCAGTCATATATTCGACCAAAGTGAAGACTTTATCTTGGACATACATGTATCTCTCATCGGTCATATTGCTATTGGCGCGAACACTTTGGAGCAAATTGATGACTTGATTGATGTCGTTGCCGATGAATTTAGAGGCAGCGCTCTCTTCGCCTTTGGCTTCGCGGCGAGCTTGATTATAGTCGCCGAAGAGCTTGATGAGATGATTGGTGAGCGAGAGATAAGCCACGGCGCGATAAAGTCTTTCTTCCGCTTTATCAACCGCTTCAGCGTTAGCCACATCGACGTTGTTCTTGTGGGCGTCGGCTAAAATGCCTTTGACCATCGCTTCAATATTCTCGTGAATCGGCAAAACGCCTTGGAAGATGGCGATATGCTGCGCATGATCGACGCGAAGTCCGTCTTCGGCCGCTTTGAGGATGGTGCTATGCTCGCCATAAACCTGGTCATAGAAATCGCGGATGAGCTTCTCTAATTTCTGTCCGTTCTCGCCGCTGTTATTGATGATCGATTTTAACGGCGTCGGTTGCTCGAGCTCGATAAGGACGCTTCTCTTCTTCTCTTCGAAGGCCTTGACGTCATAAGATTCCTTCGTCAAGGTGTACTCCAAGGTGTCTCTGATAGCCACTTTATAATGTTCTAATGTGGCCAATACTTCGGAAATTTGGTTCATTTCAGTTTCCTTCCTTTTCCATTTTTTTCTTTGAGGTTTTCTTCTCCTCAGACGGGTAGATGTAATCCTCTAAATCATGGAACCTGTCGATGATGTATGCGGAATGGCTTTGTACGCTGGCAGGCGAATGGGCCATGCAGAAGCTGTCTTTGGGGAAGGCATCAAACATGGGGATGTCGTTACCGCTGTCACCCACAACTATGACATTATCGTGTTTATATTGATTATAATCAAGATAAAAGAGTAGCCCTTCCTTCTTATCGCAGCCTTTCGGCGTCACTTCAACGACTTGCGTTGACCAGGCCACAGAGAATCCCGGATAGCGTTCCGCTAACGATTCGGAGGCTTTCTTGGCAATCGGCGATTTGCGCTTAGAGGCTCCGAACATGAACATGACTTTATAAATCTCGCCTTTTTCTAGTTCCTCATAGAACACGCGATCGCTGCAGACGAATAGTTCGCGGTAATTGAATTGCATAAACATATAGAGGTTATACCCCATGGTCGTTAGACGAGTTAATTCGCTCCTCCTAATCACCATGCCGCGATGCTTAGTAAAGATGATGGCCATCGTGATGGGATAATCCTTCTCCGCTGTCTCAATCATTTCCTTAACGCTTTGGGCGTCGAAGGTAATATCCCTAATCAAAGCGCCGTTAGAAACAATACAAGCGCCATTACAAGCAATAAAATCCAAAGGCTTGCCAAGGCGCTTAGCCAATTTCTCACAAGAGAAACGCGAACGCCCGCTGACTAAGACAAGCCGTCCGCCATCATCGGTGAAACGATCGATGAAGCGATGGGCTTTCTTGGAAACCATCCGCACCACTTTCTTGGGATAAAAGAGGGTTCCGTCTAAATCGGTTGCGATAATCTTCTCGGTTGCCATGCGGGGTATTTTAAGATTTTCTTTAGCAACTATCAATCGAACTAATTGATCCGGATGCGGTCGCTAGCCGCCTTCTGCTTCCTTAAGATTTTCTCAAACGATGAGAGTGGCGCCTCATTAATCCCATAAACGCCAAGGAATTCAAATTCTTTTTGGTTATTAACAAAAAAGACCATGTCAACATCGGGATAGATAGCCAATAATCGATCGTAAAATGATTCATAATCATCGCGGAAATTGACGTTTTGCCAATAAACGCCATTAATTAAGGATTGCAAACGGTTACGTTCGGCGCAAAGAATGCGGGCGGCGAATAAGACATAAACAATGATGCGGTAACCTTTTTTCTTGGCTTTGGTGAGCAACGATACGTCTTTTTCGTCAACCAACGAGGAGATTGAATAGAAAGAAGCCCCGCTTAAAATGCCACGATACAAAGGGAAAGAAGGCAGGCCTTGAAGAAAAGAATGTTTGAAGCATCGTGCAAAGAGGCTTTTGCCACTGCCGTCGGGACCTAGCACCAAAATGATGGTCGGCTTATCGTTTTTCGGCATGGTCGACCTCCAATACATCAAAGGAACTATTCATTAATTCACGAGCTCCGTTTCGATATTCGTAGACCAAAAAATTATCATCGATATAGCAAACCGGAAGGCCATTTTTAAAACATTCAGCGCGGGCTTTTTGAAGTGGATAATCCGAATGTTCTTTAACGAGAGAATACAGGTATTTTTTAAATTTCGTTGACGATGCTGTTCCAAGGTATTTGCTAACGAGTTTCCCATCCTTCCTCCAAGAGAGATAAAAGTATTCATGACCTTTGATGAGCTTTTTGGACAGCGTTTTTCTCATGCCATCATTTTACTACCGACAAAATGGTTAGTAAACATTTTTATTTTGTTGGTTAACCAATTATTTATTAAAAAAGGTCAAGTTTCGATGTAACCTGACCTTTTTTACTTATGGAAACTTTTTTAGGCTTTTAATTTATTCTCCGCTTGGATCACGCCATAACCACCGTCATTGCGCTTATAAGCAACGGAGATTTCATCGTCTTCGGAATCCAAATAGATAAAGAACGAATGGCCTAAGGCATCCATTCTGGCAATCGCAGCATCAATACTCATCGGCTCTAGATAAATTGACTTTGTTCTGACGACCGTGTCGTTGGCTTCTTCTTCGTCATCTTCCTTTAGATTTTCGAAGATGATCGAACGCGATAAACCGACCTTTTCATCCTTAAGACGATTCATTCTCGTCTTAAGTCGGCGCATTTGATCTTCGAGCTTGTCAATGGCTATATCCACGGCCGCATAGAGATCGTCGTTGCGTACTTC
>CAVKTU010000129.1:0-3965 GCA_963659395.1 Holdemanella sp.
GGGGGCTATTTTGAGAACGATAGCCGCTCTGCGATTCTCGCCGCGGCTGCCGTAACACCCGATCTCCTTTCCGTCCAAGAACGTCTGGAAATCTTCTCTTTGCGGCCCGATTGACGTTGATTTGCGAACGATGTCGCCTGGCGTAACGGAATCGAAGGCCTCCTTTGCGCTCTTTTTGGTGTCATCACCTTTCACAAACGGGCGATAAACGATTTTAAGCGCTCTAGGAGCCCCGTATAGCGCAGTGGCTAGTCGCGAGGTGATTTCATTTAACCTCGACACGAACGCGCTCCGGTGGGCCAAGATGGTGACGCATTCGGACGCCATCTCGGAATTGATGACGTCAAGTTGGTCGGCGTTGGGGTTCTCACTTTTTAGAACGGCGTTCCTTTCGGTGAGAAGTTTGGAATATCGGCACACCGATTCCAGATAATCCAGCTTCAGCGGAGAAATAGATGAATTAAGGTAATTCCTCCGCCGCTTAGGCGAATCAACGAATAACGATGTATCGTTGGGGACGAAGAGCGATACGTTCGTCGTTTTGGCAAGTTCGCTCAATCGTTTCACCGGTTTCTCGTTAATGAGAACCCTGCGATCGCCCTTGGTGAAGACCAATTCAATCTTGGTTTTAATTTCGCCTTCGATCGTTTCGGCGCTCACTTTGGCGAACTCCGCTCCGTTTTTGATAAGGGGCTCCGTATCGTCGTTCCGCCACCCCTTACCTCTCGATAAGCAATAGACGGCTTCGACCAAATTGGTTTTCCCTGAACCATTCTCCCCTTCGATCACATTCAGACCACTCGAAGGTTCGAAGAGCAAATTGGAGTATCCACGAAAGTCCTTGAGCCTTAAACGAAGCAATTTCATGAGGAAACGATTTCGTAAACGCCTTCACCAAGAGAAACGATGTCTCCTGGACGCAATTTCTTGCCGCGGCGGGATTCTTTTTCGCCATTGACCGTCACTACGTTTTCGGAGAGGTAAATTTTCTCGGCGGAGCCATAAGGAACGATTCTGGCGTATTTGAGAAATTGACCGAGCGTTATGTATTCGCTTTTGATGGCGACTTCTCTTTTACATTCAGACATTTTTCACCTCGATATATAGTTTACTATATATATAAGAAAAAAGGAATGGATTTTTCCATTCCTAGAAATATCGTTTTTAGCCGTTTATCGGGTGCGCATTGGCGTTATAAGCTCGATTATGGATTGGTCGAACGGATTTTCCACCACGAACGGTTTCATCTCACCGATGAATTTCAAAGTGACGTCTTCGCACCCCAACGCTTTAACGGCTTGAGCCGCGAAAACGGCGTTGAAGGCAATTTCAAGGTGTTCGCCTTCGTAATCGACCGCTTTGATTTTTTCGGTGGCAATGCCGTTTTGGTCGCTAGAGGAAGAGATATCAACGCCATCTGGCGACATCGTTAATTTAACAACGGCGGCCCGATCGGAGGAAACGGTGCTGACGCGATCGATGGAATTAAGCAATTCCACCGCATTAACTTTCAATGTCGCATTGAAATTTTGGGGGATGATGGAACTGGATACCAAATAATTCTCGTCGATGATGCCGCAAGAGACCACTGTGTCGCCGAACCTAATGATGGCTTTTTTGTTGCCGGCCGATATCTCGACGTCGTAATTGTTTTCAAACATCCTAACGACATCCGATAAGGTTTTAGCGGGGATATTGAAGGAAAAGCGCGCCGATGGATCGATAGCGACGCTTTTGCGGGAAAGCCTTGCGCTGTCGGTGGCGGTCGCGGTTAGGTTGCCAGCTTCCGCCTTGAGATTAACAGCGGTCAAAACCCTTCTCGTTTCTTTATCGGAGGCGGCGAAAGCCGTGGAATCGACAAGGGAGATTAAATCGGTTCCCGAAACCGTCAAAGGTGTTCCAATGGGATCCAAATCCAAATCGGGATATTCATCGGCTGGCATGCAAACAAGCTTGTAAGTGCCATTGCCGTCGTCTATCTTCGCTACGCGTTCGTCTATTACCTCAAACGATATTTCCTCGCCGCCAAGTTTCCTGATGATTTCCGTGAGAATTTTGGCGTTGACCAAAATGGATCCTTGCGTGAAGTTCCTGACGTTTTCCGTTTCGCCTTGCTTGGCGAGAACGCGAGTGAAGACGGCGACGCTGTCGTTGGATGAGGTAATCTCAAGTTCCTCGGAAGTCATTTCGATTTTAAAGCACATAAGTTGGGGGATGGGGCTTTTGGCCCCGATGCCATGACTAGCTAGGAGGAGCGATTTTAGAAATTTATTTTTATTGATGGTGAAGCGCATGCTGTTTCTCCTAATTGTTTATTTTTACGGAAGTATTTTATAACAATAATTATTAAATGCGGTGGAAAAGTGGAAAGCTTTTGCTTTCTTCTTTACTTTTTGTTTCCGACGCTTATTTCAACCTATCTTTTAACTCGGTTATCGCTTTCTTGAGATCGGCGTTTTTCTCAACATCTTTTTCCACTTTTGACACACCGTTCATCACGGTGGTGTGATCCTTCCCGCCGAAATAGGAGCCGATTTTGGTTAACGGCATCCCTAGCATCGTGCGGATTAAATACATAGAGATGTGTCTTGTTAAGGCGATTTGGGAGGTTCTAGAGCGACCCGTTAGTTGATGTGGCGAAAGGTTGTAATAATCGGCGACAACGCGAACTATCTTATCTTCGTTCAATTCGGTTTTGTCGCTTCCCGAGGCTGCCAGCGACTCAATGGCCTCCTTGGCCACCGCTAGATCGATGTGTTTGCATGGGTGAATGTTGACGATATAGAAGAGAAGCCTGTCGAGCGCCCCCTCCAATTCGCGGATGTTCTTTTTGAAACGGTCGGCCAAATAGCCGATAACCTCTTCGTCGAAGTCTTCTATTGTTAAGCCTGAATGCTCTCCACTTTGCTCGATGCGAAGTCTCAATATTTTTTCTCTCGTCTCTTTTTCTGGGGCGCCAATCGACAAAGGGAGGCCTTGAACAAAACGCGATTTCAAACGTTCGTCCAAGCCGTTTAGCTTTGAAGGGTGCTGGTCGCTGGATAGCACCACCTGTTTGCCGTTGTTGTAGAAATTGTTGTAGATGGAAAAGAAGGTTTCCTCGGTAGCCTTTTTGTTGGCCAAGAACTGCACATCGTCGACTAAAAGCAGGTCGACGGATTCCTTAAACCAATCGACGATGGAATCGGCTCCGCCGCTGGTAACGTATTTAATAAATTCATTCAAGAATTCTTGTGCATGGATGTAAAGGATGCGCAAAGACGGATTTTTCTCTAAAGCGGCGTTTCCGATGGCGTGAAGTAAGTGGGTTTTACCCAACCCCGAATCTCCATAAATGAGGATTGGATTGAAGAAGTGTCCGGGGTTTTGCGAAGCCATGAGGGCGGCTTGAAAAGCCTCGCGGTTAGAGGGGCCAACCACAAATGATTTGAAGGTGTAATTTTTGTTCAACACGGAATCGGAAAAATACGCCCGTTTCGTAGGTTTTTTGCTTTGAAGTTTTTTGACTTCGTCTGGCGAAACGAAGGTTATTTCAAAATTGCTTTCCGTTGATGAATGAACGATTTCGGTGACAATCTTCTCGAATTGGGTGGTGATGATGGTGGCCGCGAGAGGGGAGTTGACCACCACAATCATGTTGTTGTCGCGAATCGAATCGATATAACTGTCCGAAAAGAAAGAATCGAAGACGGTGTTGTCGTTGATTCGATCTTTTATTTTTACGAGGATTCTCCCCCATAAAGCTACTATTTCTGATATTCCGGTTTCCATAGGGCGTGCCATAAAAGGATAGCACACCAACATCGCCATTAGGAGTGTTTTTTTTGCTTTTTCCACATTTTTAGATCACAAAAGAAGGTTTCGAACGTTTGTTGCGACTATTGAGGTGAATTCTTTTTGTGGAAAACGTTTGGTTTGATGTGAATAATTTTATTTTTGTGGAAAACATGCAAAAACACAAAAGA
>CAVKTU010000130.1:0-1197 GCA_963659395.1 Holdemanella sp.
AGTCGGCGAACCGTCGGCTTTTTAGAAGAAACTGCGATTAGTGTTTAAATTGGCCCAAGAAAAGAAAGTCGTCAAGAAGGATTCCAAGGCGGCCGCTACCAAAAAGGCGGAAGCTAAGAAAGCCGTTAAGGAAGAGCCAAAGAAGAAAGCCGTCGCCAAGGAAGAGGCGGCCAAGGTCTCCAAGGCCTATCACGTAAGCAAAAGAGAAGATGGCAAATGGCAAGTGAAACTCGCCAAAGGCAAAGTCGCCATCAAATTATTCGATACCAAGACCGAAGCCCTCGAATACACGAAAGTGATGTCCGAGAACCAAGGGGCGGCGGTGCGTTTCCACGCCTCCAAAGGCGCCAAAAAAGGCAAAATTCGCAAATTCTAATTGCCAAAAAAGGCAAAATCCCTGCAAATCCCTTCTAGATATATTTTTTGAGTTGTTCCAATATGGCGCGGTCAGCCGGCAGCCAGTCCTCGTTATCGAGATTATCTTTATCCAGCCATTTGGCGTTTTCGGCTTCGAGTAAATCCAGATGCGGGTTATTTAGATGACATAGATAGACGTTCATATGCAAATGGAAGGAGGGGTAATCCCATTCGATGGTTGTGACGAAGGAATCGACTTCGATCGAAGCGTCCAATTCCTCCTTTATTTCCCTCTTTAAGGCGGCTTCGTCGCTTTCGCCCTTTTCCACTTTGCCACCGGGGAATTCCCATTTGTCGATGAATTCGCCATAGCCTCTTTGGGTGGCGAAGAGAAGATTCCCTTTCTTGATGACGGCGGCCACTACGTTAATCGTTTTCATGCTATTCCCCCTCTTTGATGTTGGCGGTCAGATAATCATAGACGTCTTTACGGACCTCTTTCTCCAATAAGAAGTCGATATCGACGTAAGATAACGTTTTCCTTTCGCCCTTTTCTAGAACCTCTTTTGAAATTTCTCTAACTTCTCCATAAGGGCTCATTTTGCCCAGGAAATAGAATTTCTTGGCGTCGATGTCCTTGTCGTTATTGGCTTTCCTGACGAAAAGATAAATGGCGGTGTTCCTATTAGCCGCTTCAAGCAACGGGACAAGTTCGCCGCTACTTTTTCGTCTGTTCTTTTTGCTTTCCCAGGATAATAGGCGCGGATTAAGAAATTTGTCGGCGTAATTGGTGCTGCTTTCGAGGCTTGGGTCCTTGTCGTAATTGATGAAGACGGGGAA
>CAVKTU010000130.1:1207-3940 GCA_963659395.1 Holdemanella sp.
GGGAAGGTGTTGGTTTTCTTGTCGTACTTATAGCCGCCGATGACGGCGGTGAGGTTGTTACCGTAATTAAGCGCCTGGCAGACATCGCGATAGCTATATTGGCCATATAAGGATAAATCGAGGCCGTCATAGGAGAGGCTATAGAAACGGTTATTGCGGTCTAGGATATATTTCAAAAGGTCAAGGGTTTCCTTTTTGAAGGCGGCATCGCTTTCTAGCGCTTCCTTGAAAGAAGGGAGCAATTCCATCTTCTCGTTACAAAAGGCGAAGGGAAGGTTATTATCCCAATTTCCTTGAAGGATCTTCTCGATGCAGGCCCGCTTTTGGGAATCGATGATTCTCTTATATGAATAAAAGAGCTCTTCTTCTATTTCTCTTATTCCCTTGCCTTCGATCAATCGGCGGAGGATAAAAGGCTCCTCGATTCTTATCCCCATGCCAAGCCCTTTGCCGAGCGCCATAAGGGCCTCCATCTTATAATCGTTAAAAGAAGGGAGAGAGATGAAGGAAGGAAGGTTTCTTTCAATCGTTTTTAGGAAAGCGAAATAGGAACCGTGTTTGAGGATGATCCGTTCCGGTTCGAAGTCGCTATAATCGAGGAAATCGTTATAGTTAGGCAGGCGGTTAAGCTTATTGGCTAAAGATATGACGGCCCGTCGAAGTTCTTCTTTGCTATTGAAGGAGGCTTTGGAAATCGAGCGAAAGATCTTCTCCTTGGCTATTTCGTCGAATTCGATCGTCGAAATCCCTGGTAAATCCCCGCCGTTTATGACGATATTGCGAGCCGCTTCCTTATCGCCATTATAGGAAAAGGCTTTGGGGATCATGAAGTTATTGTCGTAATTGCCGATGAAGTCGATGACGACGACGAAGTCTTTGCCCTTTCTCTTACGGAGCCCCCGCCCTAATTGCTGAATGAAGATAATGGATGATTCGGTGGGGCGAAGAAGAAGGACTTGATTGACGGAAGGGATATCGACGCCTTCGTTAAGGATGTCCACGCTGATGAGGTAATCGAGATATTCGCCATCGGAGGTGTCTTCCTTTTCCAGGAGAGCGATGGCCTTTTCGCGTTTGGCGGCGCTATCTTCCCCGGAAAGGGCCATGGTCTTATATCCGTGCTCGTTGAGTTTTCTAGAGAGGATATCTGCCTCTTCGTTACGGGAAACGAAGACAAGGCCTTTCAGACGCTCACCGGAATAACCATAGAAAGAGGCTTCCTTGATGATGTAAGAGATCCTTTCTTCGCTATATAGCTTAAGGAAATCCGCTCTTTCATAGGTTTCGTCGTTTATCCCTTTTAAATCGGTGATGCCGTAATAATGGAAGGGGCAAAGCAAATCGAGCTCCAAAGCGTCCTTTAAACGGATCTCATATAAGACGTTATGATCAAAGAGGGAGAAGATGGCGTTTTGATCATCGCTTCTTTCGGGAGTGGCGCTCATCCCGAGGACATAGGAAGGGGAAAAATGCTCAAGGATCTTTTGGTAAGTCGCCGAAGCGGCGCGATGGACTTCGTCAATGACGATGACGTCAAAAGCGTGCCTGTCGAAGCGGTTTAAATGCTCTTCTCTTCCGATAAGCGAGCAGGTAGCGAAGAGACAATCGGATGATTGGGCTTCTTCTAAGTTCCCGCCGTTATAGATGGCTAGCTTTTTGCTAGGAGGGAGGACGCGTTTATAAGAGGAGAGGGCTTGCGACAAGAGCAAGTGGCGGTGGGCCAAGAAAAGGACCCTCTTGGGATTAAGTTCGCGTAGCGCGAAGGCGGAGGCGAAGGTCTTGCCCGTTCCCGTGGCGGAGATAAGCAAACCTCTCTTATCGCCTCTATGGACGCTTGAAAGGAGGTTATTCACGAATTCTATCTGCATGGAATTGGGCGTCAGGACATAAGGAGAGCGCTCAAAGTCCTCTTTTTGGGCGTCGATGGCCTTTTGCTTTTCGTAAATGAGGCGATATTGTTCGATGTATTCGTCTAAGGGGGTGGCCTTTTGCCAAAGGAGGTCATATTCGCGAAGGACCTCTTGGATGAAACGGCCATCCTTAGTCGAAAGAAGGGAGGTGTTCCATTCTTTGTTGGTGGTAAGGGCCTTATCGGTCAGATTGCTCGAGCCGATGATGGCTTTGTAATAACGCCCATCGCTTCCTTCCTTTTCGAAGATATAGCCTTTGGTATGAAAGCCATCCTCGTGATTTAAGTTGGTTTTGAACATCCTTATTTCGATGTTAGGGAAATTCTCTCGGATGTCGCTTAGGGCCTTAGGGTCGGTGAAAGCGAGGTAATCGGTGGTGAGGATACGGCCGTGGACGCCTTTCTCTTCCAGTGTGCGGAAAGCGCTCTTGAGGAGCTGATAACCGCTAGAGGTGATGAAAGCCACCGAAAGGGAAAAGGAGAGGCAATCGTTTAATTCATCGCGGATGGCGTTAAGGACTTTGATATGCCTTTCTTTGTCGTTATATAGGAAGGAGGGCTCGAAAGAGGAGAAGGCGTCGGGCTCGCTTTCGAGGAAGGCGTTTTCGATCGCCTTTCTTAGCTCTTCATAACTTCCTCGCTCGTTCATTGCCATGATTTTAACAGTCTTGATCGCGTGAAAACAGATCGAGAATGTCATCGCTTTTGTTCGCTCATTCATTAATGTGTACCCCATGTCAAGGACAATTCGCAATCAGCATCCTTAATCCGTAATCGTCGTCCGTATCCGTATCCGTTCACTCCGAAGGAGGGACCCCCATGGG
>CAVKTU010000131.1:0-3915 GCA_963659395.1 Holdemanella sp.
GGCTTCCCTACGCAAGAAGCAATGCAAGAAAAAAAGGAGGAAAACAGCATAGAAAACGCCATTGACGCAAGAAAACATCATCGACATGGAGGCGCTAGAATCGATGAATTCGCTTAAGGAAACGTAATTTCCGCTTGCAAGGTATTCAATGGTCATGGCATACGATTCCGAAAAGGCGGCATCATAAGCTGGGGCGATTTGCGAATAGATCACGACAGAGATTAGCGATAAAGAGATGGCCAACAATAGGGACAACATATAAATCCCCAAGAAACGGAAAGACCCGAAGACGCCGCGCGAGAAGAAAGAAGTGAAATAAAGGAAGAAATGCGATGGAGCAAAGGAATGCGATTTGGAGATCTCTTTGGCCGAGAGCAAAAATGCAAAACAAGAGGGAGCAAAAAGAAACGGCAAGGACAAAAGCAAAGAAATCGGATAAATAAAAGCGATGGCGATAAAGATCACCCAGATGGAGAAGGTAAAGAAAAGGGGCGACAAAATTTGCGGGAAAAGCGATATAGCCGCCTTCCATGCGTCCTTCATCAAAGGCTTGAATGCGGTCTGTTGCTTATCCATTCTTGTTCCCTATCTCATATAAGTCATGGATGACTTGGCGTAATTCCTTCGGCACGAAAGGCGCTAGAGAATGCGCTTCATAAGAATCGATCACTTTTTGAAGTTTGCTTAAAGGAATGAGCTGGACGTCATCCTCGTTATTATGGAACGCATTCACGAAGCAATCATCATTAATCAAGACGATCCCGACTAAGAAAGAGCTGCTGATCCCCGTCTGCATGGCCAATCTCACTAAGACGTTACGCACCGCGATCAGGGGATTGGCGATTTCCGTCTTGGTGCCGTTTTTGCGGTAAGAGACCCATTTCGAATCGAAAGGCATGGCGCTTAAGGCCCCCTCGCAATAGAAATCCATCAAAACGTAGATGTATTTGTCTCCCCCGATTAAATGGTCGATTGTGACATATTGGCCACTGCCTAGGGATAGCCGCAGGCCATTCAATAGATAATAGTCGCCATTGCGGACGACCTTCATGACCCGACGATAAAAGAATTCCTTCTGGGCGTGGCGATAATAGATTTTCCTTAATGGTTTATAGAAGAAAAGCAAGAAGAAAAGAATCGCCAACAATAGGCAAGCGATAATGAAGATGACCACTCTTACTTCGAATGGCATTCGTTATAATTCTCCGCGACCAATAAGGCTAGCTCGACCATCGAGACCAACCCTTCTTGCCTCTCTTGGCTCGAGAGGACTTTCGAAGAATCAACGAAAGAATCGCTGATGGTGCAAATGGTCAGGGCCTTCTTTTTTAGAAGGGCCGCTTCAACGTAAAGGGCGTAGCTTTCCATCTCCACCCCTAAGACGCCCAAAGACGCCCATTTCTTCCAAGCCTCAGGACGATAATCATAAAAGACATCGGAACTGATGATGTTTCCGACATGGAAAGGAATATCAGCCTTTTTGGCAATATGGGCAGCGCTAGAAAGCAAGGAAAAATCGGCAATAGCGCTGAAAGTTCCGCCATAAAGGTTATGTTGCCCCATCCAATTGCTATCGGTGCAAGCCCCTTCGGCTAAGACGATGTCCTTTAATTTGACATGAGGCTGATATGAGCCCATCGTGCCAATGCGGATGATCGCTTCCACGCCATACGAGGTAAAAAGCTCGTGGGAATAGATGCCAATCGACGGCATCCCCATGCCGCTCGCCATAACGGAAACCGGCGTCCCATTAGGCGCTAAGCCAGTGTAGGCCAAAATGCCCCGCACTCCTGAAACGAGTTTGGCGTCCTTTAAGAAATTGGTCGCCACCCACTCGGCCCTTTTCGGGTCGCCTGGCATCAATACGACTTTGGCGAAATCGCCTTCTTTGGCTTCAATGTGCGGTGTTGGCATAAATAATCTCCTCTTCGTCCATAGGCTATTGTATAGCCTCCTCTCCCCTCACGCACGCAAAGAGCGTATCTCAACTAGAAGAATGAGGACGATAAGCCTATCATATAAGCGGTATGGATTCTATAACGCTTTTATTCCACAATCTATTTTGGCTCTTCGTTATCGTCGCGCTTCTTTTCCTTTCGACCGGCATAACCCACGTCAATAGCGGGTATGTCGTGTACATATCAAAACGGGGGAAGTTGGTAAAGATTTGGGGAGAGGGGTTTCATTTCTCCTTCCCTTGGCGTTATGACATCTCCAAAGAATACCCCTACGAAGAATTCACAGTGGAACTCAAAGACGAGAGCAACTTATATAGCGTTCTCACACTCAAAATCGAAGATCATGAAAAATTTTTCTATCGCCAAATCGAAGTCCCAACCATGTTAGAAAATTATTATAAGGAATTTCGCGATAGCAACAAATTTCGCGAAACCGCCGAAAAAGAATTATCCGCAAGCGGCGTCGAAATACTTGAAGTAGAAATCAAAAGAAGGGAACGAGGCGACTAATCTTCTTCTTTGGAAGAATTTTCGTCATCGCCTTCGGGTTCATAAGCCATATCGTCTTCGAAGATGCGAAGGAAATTATCGGGCGTCACGGGAGTGAGCTCGCCTTGGAAGGCGATGGCGATGCGCCCCGTCTCTTCGCTGACGACGATGGTGACAGAATCGCTATTTTCGCTGATGCCGATGGCGGCTTGATGGCGCGAGCCGTATTTGCCAGTCAACGGCCGCGCGGTCGATTGGAAGAAAACGGCGGCTCTGGCGATTTTGTCGTCTTTGATGATGACGGCGCCGTCATGAAGCCTCGTGCCGACATAGAAAATCGTTTCCAATAATTCAGGCGTCACGGGGGCGTCGACATCCACGCCGCGTTGCTTGATCACGGTGCCGATCTTCGAATCGTCGAGCAAGTTGTCCTTCTTCATGAAGGTGATGAGAGCGCCTCTTTTTAAGCGCGACATCTCCATGCAGGCGTCATAGACCTTTTGATAGAGAGCGCTTCGATCGAAGAGCTTTTCGGGGACGACCGCTTTCTTTTGATGGAGTCCGTTGAAGATGCCGGATTTGCCCTTGTAGGCGTTACTAAGAAGGAAACGATATTCCGACACATTGGAGAACAAGGCGGCCACTGCGCCGATGATCAAAAGGACGGCCGAGGTGATGACCAGCAATTCCAAACCGGCGAAGCAAGAGGAAACAAGAAAAACGACCTCCAAGAAACCGGCATAGAAATACATGGCGTTTCGTTTGACGATTTTGAATAACGCTACATCAAAAGCCACAAAGAAAACGATGCTTAAAACGAAACTTAAAATCCATTCGGGCGAATCGTAACCCGCCCCGCCAAACGCCGCATTGAAGATTGTTGCTGCCATACCACTCTAGCCTCGGAAATCTCTTCTCACCAAGAAGCTGATTGGCCGAATACGGACAAATCCTCTTCTTTTCGATGAAAATATTATCAAAGATAATCGGCAAGAAAAAGGGCAATCAATTATAAAAGAGGCGTTTTATACAATGGTTTTTGCGTTTTTTTCGATAAAAATCCCTGCAAATCGCCATCCTTTTTATTGAAATCGCTTTCTGAGATTTTCTTTGTTTTTTCTTTGGCGAAACGCAAATTATGGCGTCCGCCTGACGCCCAACGACAAAAATGCCAACTAGACAAACACCCACCCTCTTTCTATAATCCTTTTTGCGCATCTGTAGTTCAATGGTAGAACACCAGCTTC
The DNA here is from genome assembly GCA_963659395.1 of Holdemanella sp. Taxonomy (GTDB): domain Bacteria; phylum Bacillota_I; class Bacilli_A; order RFN20; family CAG-826; genus UBA4951. The sequence continues at coordinate 3,695 of CAVKTU010000131.1, forward strand.
CCAAGCTGGTTACACGGGTTCGATTCCCGCCAGGTGCTCCATTAAGAAACAATAGGATTGATACCAAAAGTATCGGTCCTTTTTTCATATTTTGGGGCTATTTTGCTGATTTTAGGCATATTTTGCTTAATTTTTGGTGAATTGGCCTTTTTTTCTTTGTTGTTTTTAAAGTGTACCCCGGAAAGTGGACAACAAAATCAACACTTTCCCCATATCGCGGA
>CAVKTU010000132.1:0-3910 GCA_963659395.1 Holdemanella sp.
CTGGTTTCGACAAGAAATTTCAAATCAGACATGAGTCTTTTCTCCCTTTTTGTTTGACGTCACACATTATAGGACTATCGCGATTACATTGTTAAACATCTCTTTTTTCAAAAGAAAAAGTTTCTCTTTTTCCCTCGCCATAGTCTAGACTACCTATAGCAAAAAGGAGGCATTGAAGATGGAAGAGCAAGAAAACAAAACGCCCATCGAGGAAAAAGAACAACCGGAAAACGATGTCCCTTTAGTTAGCAATAGCGACACCCCACATGACGAGCTCACTTCGGAAGAGGTAACCTCCAACAAATTCAATAGCGACATCCTAAAGGCGGCGATCAACGCGCACGACAAAGCCAAGATGCACGAGATTTTCGACAGCGTGCCCGACGCCGATATCGCTCTGGCGGCCGAAGATTTAGAACCAGCCGAGCTCATCACCCTTTTCCGCGATAACCCGAGTTCCTTCACGGCCCCTTTATTCGATGACTTGTCCCAAGAAAAGCAAGAGGAATTAGTCAAAGCGATGACCGATAAGGAGCTCGTTTCCCTAATTAACAGCCAATCCGCCGACGATATCGCCGACACCATCGGCGACATGCCCGCCAATTTGGCCCGCAAGGTCCTAAGCGCCGCCGATAAAGACATGCGCGAAGACCTTAATCGTCTATTAAAGTACAAAGAAGGCACGGCTGGGTCCCTCATGACCACCGAATATTTGGAATTCAAAGAAACCGAAAGCGTCTCCAATGCTATCAAAACGATTAGGAAAATCGGGCGTGAGGCGGAAACCGTTTTCACTCTTTTCATAAGGAACGCCAAACGGAAATTCGTCGGCACCGTTGACTTAGACGACCTTATCTTCGCCAAAGAAGACCAATCCCTTAGCGACATCATGAACCGCGACGCCCCATATTGCCACGTCAACACCGACCAAGAAGAAGTCGGCAACATGTTCCGCAAATACGATATCAACGCCATGGCCGTCCTTAACGAAGACGATTGCCTCACAGGCATCGTCACCGTCGATGACGCGGTCGACGTCATCACTCAAGAAACCAACGAAGACTTGGCTCGCATCACCAACATGGAGCCGACGGAAAAACCCTATATGAGTCTAGGAATTTGGGAAAACGCCAGGAAATGCTTTCCTTGGATCATCGCCCTTTTGGTCCTTGGCACCTTCACCACGATGGTCCTTAACCGGCTAGAGTTACAAAGCATCTTCGTGCATTTGCCGATTCTTATTTCCTTCGTCCCGACCTTAATGGATACGGGCGGCAACGCCGGTGGTCAAACGACCGGCATGATGATCCGCTCATTGGCCACAAAAGAATTCGGACCTCGAGAAACGCTCAAAGTCCTTTGGCGGGAATTCCGTAGCTCCTTGCTGGTTGGATTGTTCGTTGCGATATTCGCCTTCTTGTGGATTGTTTTGGAGGCCTATACCGGCATCGTGAGCCTTGGCAACGTCGGCGATCCCAATGGAATAAACTACGATTTCACAGGATATAACGTTTGGAACAACGGCTTGGCCTTTACGGGAGCGTTAGCTGGCGAATTCGCTATCCACGTGATGACATTCGCCGCTTTGGTGGCCCTAACGATGTTTGCCGCCATCAGCGTTTCCAAAATCGTCGGCAGCCTTCTTTGCATGGGCGCCGCCGCAATCAAAAAAGACCCCGCTTTATTGGCTCAGCCGCTTCTGACGACCGTAATGGATGTCACGACTTTGCTGATCTATTTCGCAATGGCTTGCCTTTTCTTCCCTCATTTTGCCGGGTAAAGGCAAACGCGACTAGATTCCGTTGGCCATATAATGACGATTGGCAATAAAAAGGCGGCAATAAAATTCGACCTTTCCGTTTTTGCGGAAAAATCTCGAGAGTTTTTCCGTCCACGGGTCAGTTCGCGCGTCAGTTCACGGTCAGTTCGCATTGCCGGCCAACGATGCTAAATTTTCTTGCCTCTACTAAACGTCGCTCGTATAATACACGTTGCCGCGGGAATGGCGGAAATGGTAGACGCGTACGTTTGAGGGGCGTATGGGGCAACCCATGCCAGTTCGATTCTGGTTTCCCGCACCACTAGCAAAATAGCGAGTTCGACTCGCTTTTTTCTTTATTTCGAGGCTATTTTTGAGGAATCAAGAATGATATATTCATGCCTATGGCCCTCTTTGAATGCACCGATATCGAATTCAATTACAGCGACAAGGAGCTCTATCGCAAAGCCTCGATGCGCGTTAACGACGGCGGGCATGCCGTTTTAGTCGGCGCCAATGGCACTGGCAAAACGACCTTGCTTAATATCCTTGTCGGCAATATCTCACCCGATAAAGGGAAGGTGTCATGGACTAACGGCATTACCTTCTCTTACCTCGATCAGCATCTAAAAATCGAGGAGGACGTTTCTTTAAGCACTTACTTATATGGCGTCTATAAGGATCTCTATGACAAAGAAAAGGCGATGGAAAAGTTATATGAGCAATCCGCTTTAGATCCGGAAAATTTCGAAAAATACCTTGCAAAAGCCGAACGGATTCAAATGGAATTAGATCAAAATAACTTCTACGCGATCGACGAAAAAGTCGGTAGATTGACCGACGGATTGGGATTAGATAAGAAACATTTGGAAATGCCACTACACGCTTTAAGCTCAGGGCAAAGAGAAAAAGCGTATCTCATCAAAATGCTTCTCGAGGAAAAACACGTCCTCATCATGGACGAGCCGACTAACTTCCTGGATGCTTCACAAGTCGAATGGCTCGCCAATTACTTAAACGATTACCCAAACGCCTTCTTAGTGGTCAGCCACGATGAGGCGTTCTTGCGGAAAATAGCCAACGTCGTCTTCGTCTTAGAAAACGGAACGATTACCCGTTATAAAGGCGACTTCGACCATTATTTAGAGCAACATGAGCTTGACAAAGAGCAATACCGCAAGAATTACGAGGCGCAACAGCGCTACATCAAAAAGGAAGAGCGTTTCATCGAGACGCATATCGTGCGGGCCACTAGTTCTAGAGCCGCCAAAAGTCACCGCGCCCGTTTGGCGCACGTCCAAAGGATGGAAGTGCCCAGCAAAGACGAAGGGAAAATCTCCTTTTCCTTCCCTTATACCCACCCCATCGGCGAGAAGCCATTGCAAGTCGAAGCCCTTTCGATTGGCTATGATTCCCCTTTGCTTTCTCCTATCAGCTTCCTTTTGAAAGAAGGAGAGAAGATTGCCATTTTAGGCCAGAACGGCGTGGGAAAAACGACTTTTTTGAAAACGATACTTGGGTTATTGCCGCCTTTAGGAGGGTCTTATCGTTGGCTAGAAGGGATCAACGTCAATTATTATAGTCAGGATGAGCGAATCGATTTATCGCTTTCGCCTTTCGAATTCCTCGTCGCTTCTTACCCTGCTAAAAGCAATACCGAATTGCGCGCCGCCTTGGGAATGACGGGCGTCAAGAAAGAACTGGCGATGCGTCCTATGGCCGAGCTATCCGGAGGCGAGGTCACTAAAGCAAGATTCGCCCTGATGTCACTAAAAAAGAGCAATTTCCTAGTCTTCGATGAACCGACCAATCACCTCGACCAAAAAGCCAAAGACGCCTTATACGCCGCTATCGAAGGATACCCCGGATCCGTCATCATCGTCAGCCACGAAAAGGATTTTTATGACGGGCTCGTCGATTACGAATTATATTTCTAAGCGATGCGGTTCCGCTTTCGGAAGCCGAAAAGGAAAAACAAAGGGCGATACAACCACATTTTGCGCCAATATTCATAACCGATTATATCGGAATTATAAGTCGCTAAGATACGGCGGTAATTGCTGTCGATATCCATGGCGGCCCCTAAAAAGCGTCGCACATCATCGTCTTGAGCCAAGGAATCGTTTTGGCTAACCAATAGCACCAACCGCT
>CAVKTU010000133.1:0-3875 GCA_963659395.1 Holdemanella sp.
TCTATGATTACGTTGCTATAGAATTGAAAACATGAAAAACTTGTATTTGGAACACTAAAAAAACATGAAAAACTTGTATTTATAATCGATAACGGCATATTATTATTGATGATAAGAGGCATTTGAATGGAACGTATTTACCTAAGCAAAATTATTGAGTGGTACCGAGATAAAGAAACGAGGAAACCGCTTGTGATATGGGGCGCGAGGCAAGTTGGCAAGACATATCTTGTCCATGAGATGTTCGCGAAAAACGTCTTAAAGGATTACGTTTATATCGATTTGAAAAAAGACCAAAGAGCTGCCGATTATTTTAAAGAAACAGTGGATGACGAGAAGTATCTGCAATTCATTGAAGGCAATTACGGAAAGGTTATTTCGGATAATTGCCTGCTCATAATCGACGAAGCGCAAACGGTTCCTAATGTCATTACGTCTTTGAAATATTTTAGTCAGGATCATCCCGAATTGCCCGTCATCGTGACTGGATCAATGGTCAGACTTGCTTTGCAGCGTTCCGTCCGAAGTCAGAATGAGATGGCGATGTTTCCGGTGGGGAAAATCCGTTCGTTATTCATGTATCCGATGGGGTTTGAGGAATACCTTCTTAACGCCAACAAGATTCTTTTAAAACGAATTAAAGAGGCCTATGAGAGAAAAAAACCATTGGAAAGTTATGAACATAAGCTTGCTTTTGATTATTTTTACGAATTCCTTTCCATTGGCGGATTACCGGAAGTCGTAAACGCTTTTTTGAACAATCATTCTTATGTCGAGGCGAAAGAAATCTTGAACGAACTCTATAACAACTATATTGCTGACATGAGTCTTTACAATATTTCCGATGAGATGGTTTTGAAAACAAGAAACGTTTATAAAAACATCTTTGCTCAATTAGCCAAGGAGAATAAAAATTTTAAAATCGCCTCAATCCAAAGAGGAAAATCGAATAGAGATTATTTTGGCGCTTATGAATGGTTAGATCTTGCTAACGTGATATATCGGAGCAAACGGAAGGAAGGAAGAGTGACTTCTCCATTAATGGAAGAGGAGGGCGGCTTATTCAGACTCTATCTTTCCGATTGCGGATTGTTTGCGACCGAAAGCAAGATATTGCAATCAAGCTTCATAACAAAAGAAGGGCGAAATGAGCTTGCAGGGATTTTCTATGAGTCATATGTCGCAGACGAATTCGCCTCGAAAGGGATCCCTCTTTATTATTGGACGGGGAAACAACAACATGAGTTTGAATTCATTGTTGATATCAATGGAGATATTTGCCCAATCGATGTGAAGAAGAATAAGGGTGTTTTTAATTCGCTGGCTGATTTTCGTGCGCATAACAAAAGGACGACGGCTATTAAGATTTCTGCCAATGAACTTGGCTATAATGAAGAAAACGATATTTTAACCGTCCCTCTTTATATGACTTTCCTTTTGGCTGACGATATTGCAAAAGGGAAACTTATCAAAAAATAGTCGTGAAATATTAACTCGAAGAGGAGGTTTGCTTCTTGGTTATAACGACATTCTCTCGCCCCATTTTATGAAATCAGGATATTGAATTTGTGTGGAGGCCAGTCCGAGAAATTCTTTGGTCATTTCATCATTAGAGGCTTTTAACTCAATTCCGTTGATGGTTACCCCATATCAAGGACAATCGCGGTGATTCTTTTGTTGCCATTCAAGAAGGGGCGATTCGTGACTAAGCCGTAGGATAACCGGGCGCATTTGTCGGTGACCGACGGATATAAGTTTGACCAATCGAATGTCTAAAGAGGCGTGAAGATGGACGAATCGAGGATTTTGACGTCTCTTGCGCCGTCGCTTCCACCAAAATCGGCGACCAGTTTCGAATGGAAAAAACGATGTCGTCTTTGGAAAATAGAACATTATTTGGCTGGCTCCTACTATAACGCTTGAGAATATTTTCTTGCGGGATTTGGCGTAGACTTTTTCGAGATCGTTTCGCTTTATGCTTTGAATGCAATTGCTTTTAGTGGTCTTGAAAGGAGGCGTTTGTTCCTTGATGGCGTGTTTAACGGGTATGTTAATTGTGTTAAACGCGGATTAAAGGTCTTCCTTATTGACGTTATTTCTTAATACAAGGCTAACCCACATTAGATTGTTCCTTGTTGCGTCTTTTTCGAAAACGACCTCTTTTGTATATGGCTTTAAACTTTCTATGTCTTGGTCATTAAAGTAAGTGAAATACCTACCATTCTCATCGCATCCATCATTTTTATTCGCGTATTTCATGGATAGAAAGAGAACACCATCCTTCTTCAAAAAAGATAGATATTTCAAAACGGCAGGAAGGATGTCTTCTTTTCTAAGATGAAGAAAGGAGGCGCAACACCAGATGAGGTCGTATTTTCTTTTTGTGTGGTAGGAGAGGATATCGATACATTTGACATCAAGGCCTCTCTTCTTTGCGTGACTTACGAAAGCAGTGCAATTATCGATTCCCGTAACTTGATAGCCTTCTTTTTGGAAGAAGATCATATCTCTCGCAGAGCCGAATCCGACATCCAAAACATAGCCGTTATGAGGGAGATATTTTCTTACCATCCCGTAAGCGGCGGTCATATTAGCATCGATGGTCGATGCTACATATTCTTCAGCGTGCTCTTCGTAATAATTCATGACGCTATAAATAATAAGTAGAAGCGTTTCACGAGATTTTCCGCGATGGCCATTTTAAGCTCCTCTTTCTCTTTTCCATCTGGAAGAAGGCTAAAAAGCTTCTTGTTTCTATATTGTAGCCTGCTAATCAAATGTTCATTGATGACGGAATTGCTTTTTGAAGAATTCGTTTTGCGGTCGGTCAAAACGAGGTTCCAGATGTCGTCTCTATACATAAATGACCAAGGGATCACGTGGTCGACGGATATATCGTTCTTAAGCAAAGGCTTTTCCGAATAGAAATCCAGTGGTGTTTCGTCATGAAATTCATTCTTCAGGAGGAAGTTTTTGTATTTAGAAAGGGAATTCCTGGGGATATTTAAGGCCGCGGCGTCGTTGATTTTGTTTAGCAGCTCGGGAGCGCAATTATATTTTTCAAGTAGCAGCGACCATTTGTAATTGAGAAGTTTGATGAGGATGTGTGAGTATTCTTTGATGCTCGATAGGTGCATCGGTTGAAAGAAAAGCATTCTTAGCTTCAAATCGTATCGATAAATATCCGCGGTTCTTCCATTGACGTTTAGAAAGCGATAGGAAACGTCATGCGTAAGGATTTCGGCGCATTCGGATAAGGTGTGGGAATAAAGAGGGAAATTCTTCGCTTTGATGGAGTCTAGTCCCTCGTTAGCCCAACATGGGATATTCGTGTTTTCTAAGCGTCTATATTCGTCGATCAGAACTTTGACCTTCTGATAGATAAGGGGAACCTTATCGCCAGGTTGTTGCTTCAAATTGAAGTAAAAGGCTTGATTCCAATAATATTGAATCATGCATTCGGCGATATCTTTGAATTCCATGGCCGCTAAAGAACCGGAGAAGGAATATCGACCAATGCAGGCATTTTCCACGATGGCTCTCCCGAAGGCGAGTTTATAGGTGTTGGTATTATTCATCCCTTCAATGATTTCTATCCATTTCTCTATATAATCGTTCATGCCTATTATTATTCTATTCAGCGCCTTAAACGGCAAACACGGCTTTAAATAAGGTAAATTTACACGCGATGATGGATTAAAAATAGGTGGGATTTGCGATGGATTTTTAGAATGCAATGCAGAACAAGTGCATAGATTGCGATTATCTATAAATGAATATGACATCCACAAAACATGTGTTGCGTTGCTGATGTTGTGAATTTTAATTGCATACTTTTAATAGGAAAATATGCAAATAGATATAAACAGAAGCGG
>CAVKTU010000134.1:0-3794 GCA_963659395.1 Holdemanella sp.
AAGCGCCGCGATCGATGCCGACGATGTAAGAATCCCCTTCGAAAGGGAAATGAGAGAGGTATTTTATTCCTTTTCCGATGACTAAGTAGGCGGTGGCTTTCCTTTGGCTGTTCATTTCTTTTTAAGTATTCCCTTTCTTTGTGCTATAGTGCAATGGCAAATAGGAGCGAAAAGCCATGGAAGAGAAAGAAAAGATCGTTGCCCCCGAAGAGGGAGTGTCCAACGAAAACATAGCAACAAGCGAAACCGTAGATTCAAGTGCCGTAGATGTCCCTGAAAGCGACTTCGCCGATGAGGTCAAAAAGCCAGAGCCCCCGAAAGCAGAGGAGCCGGTCGTTGAAGAAAAAGAAGAGGCCGTCGACCTTTATCTAGAAAAGGAAGAAACGCCAAAGACCGAAGAGAAGCAACCAGAAAACGGAGATAAGAAAGCAGAAAAGTCTAACAAAGGCGCGCCTTCTTATGTTTATGACGACGAAAAGTTGCAGGGCATTGAAAACGAACGCCTCGCTTTCCATAAGGAATATAAGAAGAGCAACCTTTGGAAGTGGTTGGTGACTGTCATTTGCTTAGCCCTCATTATCTTAGGTTGGGTCCTTACGCTCATCCCCGAAATCAAAGCGGCCTTCGATTCGGTGAACGCTTCTTTCTCGATGTATTTCACTTTGATTTTAGTCGGTGTTTCGATGGTCGTTTTGCTTGTCTTCAGCAGCATCTTCAAAAAGAAAGTGGATAAGCTGATGAAGGCCTATTTCCAAAAATTTTATGAACTCCAGGACGCCTATATTTATCCCGCGTCATGCACAAATGTGGCAGGGGAGATAAACGACAAATTAGACGAACAGAAGCTTAAGGATTCTGGTCTTTATAAAGATGTTTCCAAAATAGGCAGTCGCGCTTGCCTTTCCTTTGATTACCTTGGTCACAAAATCGTTATCAGCGATGCGGCGGCACAAGTGCAAGACAAGAAGATGTTACGCACTGTCTTTGTTGGTAAGTTCCTTTATTTCGCAAACGAATACAAAGGCGAGGATATCTTGATTTATCTCAAAGGCAACAAAAGAGCCTTGCCGCCGACTAATTTAGCCGGTCGCAACGTTTATAAGGATTCGAAGACGATGGTGATTTACGGCCCCGTCACCGCTAAGAAGGTTTTGACCTCGCCCGTGATGAAAGCGATTAACGCCTTCGATACCAACGCCACCTTCGTTGATATGGCCATCTCCATCAAAGAGGGGATGACTTATATCGCCATGGGATATGAGGACGATTTGATGGTGCTACCATTAGAGAAGCCGTTTAATCCCGCGCCAACCAAAGAAGCTAAGAAGGACATTGAACAGGTTTTAGATTTGATTGCCGCCTTTGATAAAAAAGACTAATTTTGCTTAAAATATCATTGATCTGCGGCGTTTTTGCGATTTTTATCTTTTTTGAGACGGTCTTTTTTCGTGGCGGTTGCTATTGCAATGATTTAATCCCCCTCCTATAGTTTTCTTAATTCAAATAGATAGCTTATGGCGTTACGCTCTTTCTAACTCATCGCCTTAAGCGTCGGAAAGAAGGCAAAATAATGAACATTGCTCGGACTTACGAAGGTAACAAGGTCCCCCGTTTCACCAAGTGGTTTTATCCATGGAGCACTTTGTTTCGCGACATGTGCTACACGTTGGTAGGGACGTTCTTGCTCCAATACACCTATACATCGGGAGTTTTGAGCTCGGATTTAGCCACCTACCAAACGCAGATGCATATCATCACCATCGCGATGATGATTTGTTTGGTTTGGGATGGTTTGAATGATCCGATCATGGGATTTATCGTCGAAAAATTCCATTTTAAGCTCGGCAAATATCGTCCATGGATTCTTATCGGCGCTATCGGGAACGCTCTAGCGGTCATTCTTCTTTTCTCTTTGCGCTTCGAGGGAACGGATGGTTGGGGATATGTCGGAGCGATGATCGCCTTCTATGTTCTTTGGGACACTTTCTTTACGATGAACGACATCGGTTATTGGTCGATGTTGCCTTCTCTCACTAACGATCCCAAGGAAAGGGCAAAATTGACGACGAATGTCACCATCGCCTCCTCGATTGGCACCGTTTTGATGAATGTCATTTGCTTTATTGGTCCTTCCTCTTTTGGCTTGGGGGCCGCTTCGGCCTATAAGATCATCGCCATCGCCTCCGCGATCGTCTTCTTAGTCGCCCAAGCAGTGGTTTTCTTCTTTTGTCAAGAAAGGAAGCGCGACATCGTGCAAGAGGATATATCGAGCAAGTCGCATTTCTTGGATTTATTCAAGGTCGTTTGGAAGAACAAACAGCTTTTGTGCGTGGTAATCGGTCTCGCTTTGTCTTATTTCGCTTCCTTCATTTTGACGGGCATCGGCCAAAATTATTTCTATATGGTTTTCGGCTACGCCTCGGGCGGATATGTGGCGGTGGCCGTCAGCGCTTTCTATATTCTAGGGACCGTTTTGGCTCAGGTTTTCTATCCGTTGTTAGCTAAGCATTTTAAGAAACAAACCCTTTTAAGCGCCTCTTTTATCGTTATCACTTTGGGCTATATCGCTTTCTTCTTCTTCGCTTTCCCTCTTTTTGGCGAGCATCCTCTCGCTTACAGCACGCCTTTAACTAGCGATGCCTCAGGAGCAGCCGATGGTAGCAATCTCTTATCTTTCTTATTCGCGGGGCCGATGTGGCTATATTACATTCCGGCGATTTTCTTCTTCGCCGCTTCGGGCCTTTATTATTTGATTGTTTTGGTCATGTTCCAGGATGCCATCGACTATAACGAATGGAAATATGGCGTCAGGAAGGAATCGATTTGCTTTGCATGGCGGCCGCTCGATGTCAAATTGGCTTCGGGGTTAAACATCGGATTAAGAAATTTGGTGTTTGTCTCCACGGGCACCATGGCCTTCATCAATGTCATTAGCAACATGGAAGGATTGAAGAATGGCGGTGCGTTTGGAAGCGACGGCAAGGGCGAATACACCGTCGATGGCGTCACCAACACTTTCAAAGGTTTCATTGAAACGGCGCAAGGGGAGATCAATTCTCAACAATTGGTCGCCTTTGGCGTGATCGTCATCGCCGTGATTGTTGTGGCCTATACCGCCTCTTATCTTTTGTTCCACTTCGGCTTCAAGGTCGATGAGAAACTCGAGGAGCAAATAGTCAAAGAACTAGAAGAGCGGCATAAAGAGCACTTAGAGGAAGCCTCTAGCAAGAGTTTGGAAGAAATAGAATCGTCCGAGGTCGTTAAATAGGGAATTTCCTTCGTGTATATCGGCACTTAGTTGCTATCGGCTTCAAAAATAACACTCAATTAAGAGAAACTTTAATGAGCGAGACGCCATTAAGGTTATAATATGTCCAAGAGCGCTAAGCGCCTCTGACTCACTATGAACGAATCACGATTTTCCAAATGGATCATGGTCCAGGCTTATAAGCATGATGGACTTTTGCATCGAGAATGGTCGCCCGCCTATTTAGTCGAGGAAACCGACGAATATTGGGCCATTGCTTCCAAAGCCTCTTTGGTGACGGAAAACGATGGTCGGAGATGGATGACCAAAGAACCCGCTATTTTCATTTTGTTTAAGAAGAAATGGATGAACATCATCGCCATGATGAAGCGAAGGAGCAATGGCATTATTTATTACGCCAACGTGGCTTCTCCCACGATTCTCGACCAGGGCTTTTTGCGCTACATCGATTACGATTTGGACTTGAAATTATTCCCTGACGAAGCCATCAAGGAACTCGATGAGAAAGAATTCGAAAGGCACATTC
>CAVKTU010000135.1:0-3714 GCA_963659395.1 Holdemanella sp.
AACCACGATCAAGGGATTCAATGAATTGATTGAGATGCAAAGTTCCGATCCAAAGATCAAAGAATACGCCTCAAAAATCTCCGATGCTTCAAATAGGATGTTGAAGGTTGTGCAAGACATGCTCTCTGTCTCCTCGTTAGAAGAAGCGAAAGTGGTGGACAGCAAACCCGTTGAAATAAGGGCGATCGCTGAAGAAAATATCAAACGTTTATCGGTATTAGCCGACGAAAGGAACGTTAAGCTGTCGATAGAAGGGAAAGGAAAGATACGAATCAGCGAGGAGGATGCCGCGTTGATAATTAAGAACTTGGTCGAAAACGCGATTATATATAACGTTCCTGGTGGCGAGGTAACCATCATTTTGGAAGACGACTATCTCGAAGTGAAGGACACAGGGATTGGAATCGCCCCCAAAGATCAAGAAAGGGTTTTCGAACGGTTCTATCGCGTTGATAAATCGCATAGCCGCCAAAATGGCGGAACGGGACTTGGCTTATCAATCGTTAAGCACGCCGCAAACAAATATCGGGCTAAAATCTCGCTGAAATCGCGGCTCGGCTATGGAACAGAAATAATTATTAGATTTTAGTTAGCGGATTTTCGATGATGCCAAACATGGAAAGACAAAAAAGTTTTCTCTTTGTCAGTAGAATTTATCGATGGTCGCCTATTCTCCAAGCGGATTTTTGAAGTGTAGTTTCTCTAACGAGATAACGCCTTCCCTAGTATTAAATGATTCGCATAATTCTTCTAAAGCGGCTTGACTGCTTTGGAAAGCGAAGAGGACGCGAATCACAGTTCTTTCTTCTCCCGTTTCCGTTTTGGACACATAGGTGCTGATATTTTTGATGACTAGCCCATTTGCGTCTGCTTCCAAGCGGATATATCGGACCATCATGGCATTCTTTTGGACGGTCAATTTGATTTGTGGGCTTCTCTTTCCGATGATTTTTTCGATATACATAAGACCCATCAGCAAAGCCATGGTGATGGCCGCCACAATGGCGGCTTCGATGATGAGGCCGCAACCACAGGCCATGCCGATGCCGGCGGAGACCCATAAAGTGGCGGCGGTGGTGAGGCCGCGAACCGATAAGCCGGTCCGGATGATTGTGCCAGCGCAAACGAAGCCGATACCGGCCGTGATGCCGGCAGCAATACGTGAGGCGTCATAAGATATGGAATCTGAGGCGACCGATCCCGTCGATAAATCGATTTGCCCAGTGGCCACGCCAATGCCATAAATAGATATCACCATTAGAAGAGCGCAACCAACGGAAAGCAAAACGTGCGTTCTTAAGCCGGCCGCTTGGCCTTTAACTTCGCGCTCGATGCCGATAACACTAGCTAAGAAGGCGGCAATCAAGGAAACGATCAGCACATACAAAGCAAGGCCCCAGCCGTTATAGCGGTATATCAACGATATTATTTCTTTGTCCATCGCATAGCCCTCCTTGAGACTTACCATTATAACATAAAGAGTTTTAATGAGAGCGCTTTCATTGTGGTTGGAATAAAGAGCTTTTCACGTCTAATCGCGCCATTTATTTTTGATAAATAAACGACGTGTTCTAACGCATAACGTTTAATGAAACCTTAACATATTGTTTATGATTCGTTGGCGTTTTGCATTGTTTTTGGCTTTCTCGTTATGAAAACGCGCAAAACCATATCTTATAGAGCGGTCAATATAGAGCGCTATTTTTTCTTTCTCGTTTTGGTTGCTTCGGCGGCTTGAAGCTCCAAAGGGTTAACCACGCTTTTATGAGGAATAGGCTTCCAGGTAATTTTCACGAACAAGGAGATGATGGAAATAATGATTGATGTGATATCCCAAAAAGGCCAAATGAAGCAAGAAAGAATGGCTTGCCAAACGTTGAGGTGGACACGTTTCCATTCCCGTATTATGACGATGGTGCCAGTGAAGAAACCGCCAATATATATGCCAATTAAATAGGACAGGAAGAAGTTAGCGGCGTTGGCCCATGTCGCAAGGCCTGTGGTGAGCACTAAAGACCAAAAGATGATTTGATAGATGGTTGACCAGATAAAAGAAAAGAGGGGGAAGGGGAAGTAATGCCAATAGCTATCGTATTTTTGCCATGTCGGCTTCTTAAAGAAAGCGTGAGCCAATTTTCGTCCGCAGCTCCACCATATGATGATGCTTCCTTTGCACCAGCGGAAACGTTGGCGCAAGGATATTTTTAAGGTGCTTGGTTGTTCATCGTAGAATTCTGCTTCTTCGACAAAGCCAAATTTGGCCCCCTCGATCGTTAATGCGATGCTCATTTCGGCATCTTCCAATATTTGATGACCATGCCAGCCATCTTTTAATAAATAGGAGCGTAAAGCAAAACCCGTTCCGGGGATGAATTGGGAACGACAACTCAAGATGGCGCGTGGGCGGCAATTGGCGATGACATTTCGATACATGTCGATGCCATGGAAGGCTGTTATCCAATTTTCGTTTAGGTTTTTGACGTTGCGATAGCCAAGGCAAACATCAAGATTCTCCGACACCATCGCGTCATGCATTTTCGATAGACAATTAGGCGCTAAAACATTGTCGGAATCAAAGAATAAATAAGCATAGTAGTCGTGTTCTAAATCGATGGTCTCCGCCATCTTTTTAGTGCCCCACTCCAAGGCATAGCCTTTTCTGGCGTGATCATGATCGTTTCGTTCATAAACGACGCATCCCATCTTTCTAGCTATTTCAGCCGTTTTATCGCTTGGCGAGCAATTGTCGGCAATAACATAGATATCAATCAATTCTTGCGGGTAATCTTGGGCACGAATGGAATCGATGAGGTTGCCTAAAACCGCCTCTTCGTTACGGGCCGATAATATAAAGGCGTATCTTTTGTCTTTTGGTTGCTCTTTGTAGGTCTTCGCTTTAGCAAAAAGGCCGACTAATAAATAAAAGAAACAAAAGCAGTTGAGAATTCCGAGGATGATGGTGACAACGGAAAACACTAACTGAACGTAGGCTTGCGGCGGTATTGCCGTGCCATTCTCTATGGCTTCCATAATTAAATCGATGCCAAGGAAGCCGTATATCCAATCTTTAATATAGTCCCAGAAAGTCATGCTTCGTTATTGTATCAAGTTGATTTCTTTTTGCTATACGCTTAGGTTCGAATTTATAACTAAGACGGTTTCTTTTCGCTCGGTACATAACGAGTCGTTCATGAGAAAAAGGCGGCAATTTGTTGAGATTTTTCGATTTTAGATGTTTGTTGGCAACGAAAACGGTTTACTGCTCACGGCGATTGCCATACGAAGCGCTCATTTTTTTGCACTGCGTCCACGAAGGGGGCATTAGAGGCAATTAGATGGAAACGAATAACCTTATAACCACAATTTCATTTCTAGTTGGTTTTAAATAAATCTTCTAAATCATACAAATGAATATCGTTGGTTTTTGATTCGATCAAATCGTTAGTGAACCCGCTTTTGGAGAAGAGATAGTATTCTCTTTTTAGCTTTGATGGAAACACGCTGGCGCTTTCTTCTAGATGGTGAAACATGTTTGAGGAAAATTTGACGTTTCTATATTTGCATTCCATCACTATTAATGTTTTTCCGTTACTGGATAGCCCATCAATTTCCACTGATCTATTTAAAGCCGATTTTTCTACTTTATATGGTTTGAATGGATTAAAAATATCGCCTAATTTGTTGTCTTCGTTCATTTGATCCATAAACATCCTG
>CAVKTU010000136.1:0-3696 GCA_963659395.1 Holdemanella sp.
AACGAAAAGAACTTCCTTTTGATTGATGGAGAGGAACTATATCGGGAAATCAAAAAAGCTTAAGGCAATAGACGCCCCCGCTTCTTCCTTCGTGCCTTGCTCCCATCGTTGCTATATACTTAGCGTGTCTTCACCTATGAAACCAATCAAGATCCTCTTCGTTTGTCGTGGCAATATCTGCCGTTCCCCAACGGCGATGTTTTTGCTTCGTTACCGCATAAAGGAATTGGGATTAGAGAGCGAATACGAAGTCGCTTCGGCGGGATTGGAGAATTCCACCGCGGGCGAAGATATGTATATCGCAGCGCAAAAGGAATTAAAGAAACACAACATTCCCTTCTCTATTCACGCCGCCCATAAAATCACCCCTAAGGAATATTTGGAACAGGATTACGTCCTTTGCATGGAGAACCTTCAAAAAATCGAAATCAAGCGAATGATGTCCCATAGCCATAACGAAAAACTCCATCGCCTTTACGATTACACTGGCGATTACCGGGATATCATGGATCCCTTTTATACCGGCGATTTCATCACCGCTTATGCGGATATCGAAAAAGGGGTATCCGCATTCGTGGAGAAAGAAATCCTTGCTAAAAAGCCACTATCTTAAAAAGCGGCCCCCTGCCGCTAAAGATATCGTTTTGTTTATTTGTCTTTGTGTTCTTCGTCGTGATGATGATATCCGCCCTTATAACCATAGCCATAGCCATAGCGATCGACGCGATAACCATAGCCGTATTTGCCTGAATCCTCATCGGTGGTAACCATCGACATGACGATGCCGATGATATTCATCTTCTTTTCTTCTAAGGTCTTGCAAGCGGCCACCACGTCTTTCTTCTTGGAGACGTGTTGCGAGCAAACGATAAGGAAGCCGTCGACGTATTGACCGATAAGATAGGCGTCGGCCACCGCCAAAACAGGCGGGGTATCCAAAATAACGTAATCGTATTTCTTCCGTAATTCGCCAAGCAATTCCCCCATCTTCGCCGAGCTAAGGATTTTGCCGGGGAAAGGGGTGCGCGATCCAGCGGAGATGACATCCACGCCCTTGGAATGATGAATGATGTCATCGAGTTCCGCATCGCCTTTGATGTAATCGACGAGCCCGACTTTGTTCTCAAAATGGAAGAGGCGATGGATGGCGGGCAAACGAAGGTCTAAATCAAGCAAGACGACCTTTAGGCCCTTTTCGGCGTAAACGGTGGCCAAATTGGCGGACATCGTCGTCTTCCCTTCCGCTTCTTGGGCAGAAGTAACAGCATAGCAAGCGACCTTGCTTTCCATCGAAGAAAAATCGATATTCGTCTGTAATCGGATGATGGCATCGGCCGCCGAGGAATTAAAATCGGAAATGATCTTTCTTTCTTCTCGGGTTTCGCCTGGTGGCGGTATTCAGGGATCATGCCGATGACCTTATAGCCGCTTAAGGCTTCCAAATCGTTCTTAGAGGAGACTTTGTTGTCTAGCAATTCACGAACGATGCCGTAAGTCACGCCGAGGACCAAGCCGATCAAGGTGCCCACGATGGCAATCACCGCCGTCGAAGTAGAAGTGTCGTTGGCGTATAAAGCCGGCTTGATTTTGCTAAGCGAATTATTGAGGTAGCTACTGATTTCATTGCTCGAATCATTAGCGAGCGTGATAGTGGCGTCCGCCACGAAATTAGCGACATCGACGGCCATATCTGATATCTGCCGACTTGCAAGTCGAAGTGACGTTTAAGAAAACGCTCGTGTTGTTGGAAGTGACGGTCGGAATAGAGACCGCATAAAGCTTTTGCACAGCGGCCACGTAGATATCTTCGGTCTTCTTGCCGTTGCCATCCTTGGCATAAACGTCATAGCCTTTGTCCGCCAACTTTTGTCCAGCGCTCGTAGCCACATCGGCGGTCGTCATATAGACATAGGCAATTTGCGTTTTCTTCAAAGCCTCGTTAATGTTCTCTTCAGTACTGGAAGAGCTGGTATTGACGATCATTAGTTGGACGGAGGCTTGGTATTTGGGCGCCTTGATCAGTTTTGCATAAGCGACGCCACCCGCCAAACCAACGAGCATCAAAACCACTGCCGCCACCCAGTGTTTATAGACCATATGTCAAAGACGGGAAAGGCTGATGCCTTCTTTCCCCGTATCTTCCACCGTTTCAAACGTTTGGTTATCGCGACTAAATTCTTCGTTACGATTTTCCATTATTCATCTAACCTCCTTACCATTATAAACAAATATACCCAATCGGTTTATTAAGAGATGCCATCGACGCCAATGAAGTGACGTCAAGCGAAGGAGCAATAGACATCAAGGCCTCTAAGCTGCCCTTCGACACCGTGAAGAAGAGGATAAGCAACACGCATCCCAAGGCAATGCGGTAAACCCCAAAGGCGTTAAAGGTCCTTGTGCGAAGCAGTTTCATAAAGAATTTGATGACGACTAGGGAAACGCCAAAGGCCACAGCCATGCCGATTATGATCAAGGCCACTTGAAGTCCCGTGATTGATGCGGCCTCCCCTTTGGCCACTTTCATTCCGTACATAATCCCTTTAATGAGGGATCCGCCAAACATCGCTGGCACGGAAAGATAGAAGGAGAATTCGGCGCTGGTGCGGCGATCGATGGAAAGAAGCAAAGCCGCGCAGATAGTGACCCCCGAACGGGAAGTTCCGGGAATCAAAGCCAAACATTGGGCCAAACCGATAATGAAGGCGAATTGTAGCGAAATATTCCGAACGGAGGTAATGCGGAAGGTGGAATAGGATTGCGCTTTCGCGCCATCTTCGGTCACCGTCGCCATCGCTTGATTGAGGCGATAGCGATCCCGCACCTCTTGGCCGCGACGCCGCAAGAAGAATTCAATGGCCAAAAAGGCCAAACCATAAACAATCAAGGTGATGGAAACGACAAGATAATTGAACAAATACGTGTCCATCCAATCATCGAGCAGCACCCCTAAGATGCCTGCCGGAATCGAAGCAACGATGATTTTACCCCAAAGGGCCCAAATCTCCTTCTTTTCCTCAGGCGTTTTCTTCTTGCCGAAAGGCCATAGCTTTTGGAAAAAACAAAAAATGACGGCCAAAATGGCGCCTAATTGAATGATGACCAAGAAAAAGTCATAGAAAGCCGCCCCTTGAGTCTCTTTGAAGCCGAAAAACTGACCAAGAACGATCATGTGTCCAGTTGAGGAGACGGGCAGCCATTCGGTAATGCCTTCCACAAGGCCGAAGACGATTGCTTTAATGATTTCAATAAACTCAAACATTGTTTAATTATCGTTACACCAAGGCCTTTTGTAAACTTTGTTTGCGCTTCGTTTCCCTCGAAGCGTATTTCCTTTATACACGATAAGTGTATCTTTCTCAAGGCCGCTAGTTTTCATGTCAGAGTGGAAAGGGGCCGGGATATCGCTTCGAAAATTACAAATATCGCCGCAAATCCCCTTTATTTTAAGCGTTATAACGGGCAGAAACGTTCTTTATTGCCTAAACGACTCAATCAAGATTTGTGTATTTGTTCGCTTTGCCTTTGGCTTTCATGACCGGATATTTCTTTTCGTTCTGCGCCATCTTGGCATTCACGATGACGTCTTCATCTAGTTCAAGCTTCTCTAGAAGGTCATAACAATAAATAAGAACGTCTGCCAATTCTTCTTTGACATGTTCTAAGTCATATTCATCTTCCGACCATTGGAAACAT
>CAVKTU010000137.1:0-3649 GCA_963659395.1 Holdemanella sp.
CGTATTCCATCGGCCGTTCCTCGTTTAAAACTATACGTTTATAGGCATCGAACTTATGACTAACAAGATAGGCTTTGTTTTCTTCCGTCGGGTCTTCGAGGATTTGGAAGGCATACGTTGCCTTAACGGTTTCGTCGATAGAAGAATAAATGGTCAAAACGACGTCGCTTGCTTCTTTTTGAGGCACGAGGGTCAGTTTGTTGCCGCTTCTTGTGACTTTTAACGCTTCCTCATCGGAAACGGTATATTCGAAGCTTTGATCGGCTTTGGAAGGGTAGGTGGAGACGCCGAAAGTGTAGGTCTGTCCCAAATAGAGATTCTCATCGTCGTAATAGTTCGAAGATTCAGCCACAACCATTCTTTCGGGAAGGGCGCCGGTGATGGTGACGGGAACCTTCACGCTCTTATAGGCGTATTGGTTGGCGCCATCTTGTCCTAGATAATAGAAGGTGAGGTTAGTGGTGCCAGGGGCTACGATCTCGAAATATTCGCCGTTTAGTTTGACGACGGATTGCATGCTGCTCTTATAGGGGGTGAGCGTTAGATCGACAGCCGTGGTTGGCGCATAGGCTTTGGCGGCGGCGCTGATATAGTTATTCATTTCGGAGATCTTGCTAGGGTCGCTAATCTCATAGCCCGATCCGGGTTTGCCCGAGGAATATAGTTGGACTTCGCTTACGGAGGAGAGGAAATAGTCGTCGACGGAGATATCGCTTTCGATTACGCTTCTAGCGCCATAGGTAAGGGTCGCTTCATATTTGCTTTCCTTCTTATAGGAATCGGAATCGTCGCTGGCGCCGTTTAGCGCGTCGACCATGCTGTTAACGAAGGAATAGGACGTTAATTGATCGTTTTCAACGACGAAGGAGATATCAATTGTGTAGACGACGGTGTCGCTCATATCGCCGTTTTCTTCATAGGAACCATGATACGAATAAGTGGTTTTGGAACCGTCTCCGGAGAAATTGAAATAGGCGTCCGTCTGCGCGCTTAAAGAGGGGATGTTGATGACCTGGGCCACGAAATTATCGTGCAAAGTGGCGATGGCGTGCGCCCCCGCCATCACATTGAAATATTCATTAAGCATATAATCGCCTACGCTGGCGGCGGTGGCTTCCGCTTCGGTGTCGAAGAGGAAGAGGGCGGAGGCTTCGTCGCTCGAGACGACGTTATTGTCCTTATAGTCGGTGATGGTATAGAAACGCTCGTATTGTTGGCTATCGCTTCCGTTAACGATGGTGTCGGTTTTCTTTAAGCGGCGACGGGCGAAGGTGTCGCTTTTAAGAAGATTCCCTTTGTTCTTTTTGCTGATCGTGCCTTCGCTTTTGCTGGAATAATCGCTACCGATACTAAAGGTTTCCTCGGTTTCGGTGGCGTCGTCGTTGGTGGCCTCCGTTGTTTTATAGAAGACGGAAGAGGTTTTTTCGGCTTCTTGCTCGCTTAATGTCTCTAGTAATTCCGCCGCGGCATCGAGGGATATTACGCCCTTGCTACTTTCGCCATTGCAGGCGAATAAGGAACTAGAGAGGGCTAAGGCGCTTAACGTTAGAATCGTTTTCTGTAATTTTTTCATAAATAATTACTCCGCGGGCTACTCTATCAAAGAGTAGGGAAAAGTCACGCGTTATTTTATCTTTTTTAGAAGTTTTTGATGAAACGGATGGTAATGGTGGAATTGCTTTGGGAAAGGACCTCGAAGACGTAATTGTTTTGGCTTCCATCATTCCAAGTCGTTTCGTCAGGGAAGAGCCCTTTATAGGCGTAATTCGAGAAATAGGAGGAGCCGCAACCATAGGAGGATAGGCCAAACAGGTTGGCTTGGCTTCCCATCGCGCTTAAATCGGTCGAGGAAAGGAAGGAAGTCGATTTATTCGCGGGCACTAACGTAATCTCCCGATATTTGGAATTGCCTACGAAATTGCCTTTGGCATCGATGGCGTAGCTTTGCGAAGCGCTGTTAGAGGTCATCGTGAAGGAAGGGGATTTGGTGAGGATGTTTTTGCCGTCGATAGCTTCGATCTTTTCTTCGTTGGCGAGGATATCCGTATAAGCGGCCTTCGAATAGTCCAAATACCCATCCGAAGATACCGCCGATCCTTCGAAGGACATTAGGCGGTTATCGATGTGGGTTAGTTGCAATCCGCTTCTCTTATAGCAGCCTTTATAGCTATATTCGGCGTAGCCTTGGCTATCCTGGAGGTTAACGCCAGTGGGGGTGACGTAAGACAGCATCAGATATTCGTCATATGGGGTGCCATTGAAGGGGTCGGAAACGGTGTTTCTTAGGATTA
Organism: Holdemanella sp.; assembly: GCA_963659395.1. Taxonomy (GTDB): domain Bacteria; phylum Bacillota_I; class Bacilli_A; order RFN20; family CAG-826; genus UBA4951. Next base: position 2,292 of record CAVKTU010000137.1, read on the forward strand.
CGCAGTCCCCCGTATCGGTGAAGGAAGAGAGGGTGATTTTGAAATCGGAGGCACTTCCATCGATGATTTTGGGATTTATCCAGCCTAAAAGGTATTTGCTGTAGGCGGAATGATCGCCGACGTTACGGTCCATCATATCGACGGCGCCGGCGGGGACGCTTTTCGAGTCGTAGTCGTAATAATCGTTTAACCCAAGCATATGGCCGGTCTCATGGACGATGGTGTGGGCGTCGATGCTGTTTTGGTAATAAGGCGTCTCGATCTGGGAATAGAGAGACCAGAAATAACGGTCGGTGACGGGCGATTCCTTATTCGCTTCGGTATGGAGGCTCGAGGTGAAGCACCACCAAAGGGAGGTGGTCGCCTCCGTCATGCTCTGCGTGGTCTTGTAGATGATTTCGATGCCATCGAGATAGCCATCGGAATTGGTGTCGTAATCGGTCGGATTTATGTTGTCACGGGAAAGGACTTCCTTTACGGCTCCCTCGACGATGTCATTGACGCTTAGGCGGCCTGCCAAAAAGGCTTTTTCGACGGAAAGGGAAGAGGAAGGGTAACAATAAGGCGAGACGACCTTGCCCTGGAATTTTAGTTTCCCATAGGAGCTTTTTTCGTAATATGAGGTCACCGATTCCCAAGAGGTTTCCTCGGCTTTGCCAAAATAGGCCTTTTCTATTTTGTTTAGCTCCTTATCGCTAAAGGTTAGGCCGTCGCCCTCGAAATATAGCGGTATCACAAGTAGATTCGGCGATCCCGTTGAGGCGGTTTTCCCCTCTCCCAATGAGCCGACGAATTTGTAATTGCTAACGGCGGTACGACTAACTTCTTCATCGCTAAGGGTATGGTAGCCTTTCCCTTCCCGCCCTTCGATGGGGCGGCTGGATCTGACTTCGAAGTCCCCTTTGATGACTTCGTCGCTACTCATCGCGCCGGTTTTCGCTTCAAAGGTATAGGAGCCGGCGCTTAGGCGATCGCCCGCGCTATAGGAAGCGTTCCCCTTTTTGATTGTGTAGGTGATCTTTTGCTCATAAAGCGAGCCGCCTTTATAGAGAATGGGGTTAGTTCCGTCATAGAAGGTCGTTCCTTCGCGGAGGACGCTATTGGCTAATTCTAGGCGATAAGAGGCGACGCGATAGGTTTTAGGCGTCACGACGAAAGATGTTTCCTCGGTGGGCGATTCGTTGCATCCAGTGACGCAAAGCAAGGAAAAGAATGCCAATCCGATAGAGATTTTGCGATTTTTCATAAAAGCAATCGAAGATATTAGATGATATTGATCCTGACGGTGGCGACGGCGCCGTAAGTATCATCAGATACGATATTGGTGACGCGGAGATTGAAATTCATCGTCTTGGTAT
>CAVKTU010000138.1:0-3646 GCA_963659395.1 Holdemanella sp.
GCCTAAGAGGTTCTGACGGAAACGCCCTTGTTTTCCCTTTAAGCCAGAGCTAAGCGATTTAAGCGGGCGACCGCTAGGACCGGTGACCGGTTTATTGCGGCGGCCATTATCGATTAGGGCGTCCACCGCTTCTTGAAGCATACGTTTCTCGTTCATGAGGATGACGTATGGGGCGTTCATGTCGATCAATTTCTTCAAGCGGGTGTTACGGCTGATGACACGGCGATATAGATCGTTCAAATCGCTGGCGGCGAAACGTCCGCCGTCGAGTTGAAGCATCGGCCGCAAATCGGGTGGAATGACGGGGATAACGTCCAAAATCATCCATTCCGGCTTCTGTTTGGAATCGCGGAAAGCTTGGATCACCTCCAAGCGCTTGGCTTCTTTCAAGCGGCGTTGACCGCTGAAATCGCGAATTTCCTTGGTGATACGTTCGAATTCGGCATCCAAATCGACTTCGTGGAGCAAACGCTTGACGGCGGCCGCCCCTTCGCCGAATTCGGCGCCGGTGTATTTGGAGATGAATGCGCTGTTAGAGAAGAAATCGAAAGTCTCATTGGGGTTTTGCATCTTCTCGATGAGTTCTTCCGCCTTTAGATAATCGGCGCTGCCTTCGGGAATCGAAAGCTTGAAGTCGTTGATGGCGTCGACGAATTCCACGCGCGCCGTCTTTTCGTCGAGGAAGTCCTTATATTTAAGGACGCCACTCGAGCCAGGGTTAAGAACCACGTGGGCAGCGAAATAGACGATTTCCTCGAGTTGTTTCGGAGACATCTCCAAAACTAAGCCCATGCGGGAAGGGATGCCCTTGAGGTACCAAATATGCGAGCAAGGTGAAACCAATTCGATATGGCCGAATCTTTCCCTTCTCCATTCTTTGGAAATGACTTCAACGCCGCACTTCTCGCAAGTGATGCCTTGATAACGGATTTTCTTGTATTTGCCACAATGGCACTCGTAGTCCTTGGCCGGGCCGAAGATCTTCTCGCAGAAAAGACCTCCCATCTCCGGTTTTTGGGAACGATAGTTGATGGTTTCCGATTTGGTGACTTCGCCATGCGACCAGCTACGAATCGTATCCGGGGAGGCAAGGCCGACTTGCATCGCGGCTAAATCATTGATATCAAACATTCTTCTTTCCTCCTTTGTTAGTCAAGGTCGCCAGAGCTAGGACCGTTGCCGATCGAGAGCCCTTCTTCCGCCACTTGCTCAGAGGTGACGTCGTTGCTTACTTCTTCGACATCGGCCTTCTCCTCTTCGCGAGGCGAGGTGAGGTTACGGATGGCGCTATTGACCTTCCTCTCCTCAATCAAGGCTTCTTTAGCAAGGCTATCCATGTCAATGGTTTCGCCTTCGGTGTCATATAATGCGACATTCATGCCAAGGCCTTTTAATTCTTTGGTGAAGACTTTGAAGGCTTCAGGCATGCCAGGTTTGGGTAGGTTATGGCCTTTGATGATCGCTTCATAGGTCTTCCGACGTCCGACCCGGTCATCGCTCTTGATGGTGATCATTTCTTGGAGCACGTGGGCGGCGCCATAGGCTTCGAGGGCCCAGACTTCCATTTCGCCGAAACGCTGACCGCCGTTTTGGGCTTTGCCGCCTAACGGCTGTTGCGTCACTAACGAATATGGGCCAGTAGCACGGGCGTGAAGTTTATCGTCGACCATGTGGACGAGCTTGATCATATACTGAACGCCCACGGAAATACGTTCGGGGAAGCGTTCGCCGGTTTGTCCATCATAAAGGATGCTCTTACCATCGCTGGCGATGCCGGCTTTGTCCATTAAGTCGCTGATTTCTTTATTGCTCACGCCGTCGAATACCGGGGTGGCGATACGAAGGCCGAGTTTACGACAGGCTAAGCCCAAATGGACCTCCAAAATCTGACCGATGTTCATACGGGAAGGAACGCCCATCGGAGAAAGCATGACATCGATTGGCGTGCCATCGGGTAAGAATGGCATATCCTCCACCGGCAAGATCTTCGAGATGACGCCTTTGTTACCATGACGCCCCGACATCTTGTCGCCTTCGGAGATCTTTCTCTTCTGAACGATATAGACGCGCACTTTCTTGATGACGCCTGGCGATAAGGGATCTTTGTTTTTGCGGCTGTATTGCTTGACTTTCAAGACGATGCCAGCACCGCCATGAGGGACGCGCAAAGAGCTATCTTTGCCGTCTTTCGTCTTCTCGGCGAAAATGGCCATGAGGAGCTTTTCTTCCGGCGTCGGCTCGGTTTGTCCTTTCGGCGTGACTTTGCCAACAAGGATATCCCCTTCTTTGACTTCCGCCCCGGCGATGATGATGCCGTCTTCGTCAAGATTGGCTTTCGCCTCTTCGCCGACGTTAGGAACGTCGCGGGTGATTTCTTCGGCGCCGAGTTTGGTTTCGCGGCACTCTAAATCATAAGCTTCGATGTGGATGGAAGTGTAAATGTCTTCCTTGACCATCCTCTCGGACATGATGACGGCGTCTTCATAGTTATATCCGTGCCATGTCATATAGGCGACTAACATATTCTGACCGAGGGCCAATTCGCCATTTTTCATAGCGGGACCATCGGCGATGATTTGGTCTTTCTTGACTTCATCGCCCACTTTGACAATCGGGGTTTGGTTAATGCAAGTGCCTTGGTTGGAACGATCGAATTTTTGAAGTCGATAGACCTTTTCCTTCGATCCTTCCTTAACTTTGATGGTGGCGCTATCCATATAAGTGACCACGCCATCGCCACTGGAGACGACCGCTAAGCCACTGTCGCGAGCAACCTTTCCTTCCATGCCGGTGCCGACATAAGAAAGAGAGGGGCGAAGAAGCGGCAAGGCCTGACGTTGCATGTTCGCACCCATCAAAGCACGGGTGGCGTCGTCGTTCTCAAGGAAAGGAATGCAAGCGGCCGCCACCGAGACAATCTCTTTCGGCGAGACGTCGACATAAGAAACCTCATCCACGGGGACAAGGCCGCTGTCGTCGTCGTGACGGGCGATGACTTCCTCATCGAGGAATTCCTTGACAACTTCTTTATGTCCGTCGGAGAAGGTAACCTCCTCTGGCTCGCTTAAGCGGACGTTGGCTTGGGCGATATAGTGATCGCGTTCGTCGTCGGCGCTTAAATATTCGGCGCGATCGGACACGTAATAATGCATTTTGCCATCTTTATCGCATTCTTTGATGACGATGCGGTAAGGGGCTTGCAAGAAACCGTATTTGTTGATTTTGGCGTAGGTACTTAAGTTATTGATAAGACCGATGTTCTGGCCTTCAGGCGTTTCAATCGGGCAGATGCGGCCATAGTGAGTATAGTGAACGTCACGAACCTCCATGGAGGCGCGGTCACGGGTAAGACCGCCAGGTCCTAAAGCGCTAATACGACGCTTGTTGGTCAATTCCGCCAAAGGATTTGTTTGGTCCATGAATTGAGAAAGTTGGCTCGAAGCGAAGAATTCGCGGATGCTGGAAGTCAAAGGACGGATATTAATGAGCGCTTGCGGCTTCATATCCGTCATGTCGGTAACGGACATCTTCTGTTGGACCGCCTTGCTCATCTTGGTAAGACCGATGCGGAATTGGGTTTGCAAAAGCTCGCCAACGCAGCGGACGCGGCGGTTGCCTAAGTGATCGATATCATCGGTCACGCCGA
>CAVKTU010000139.1:0-3621 GCA_963659395.1 Holdemanella sp.
CCGCGGCAAAGCCTTCCCGATCGGCGGACTCCGCGAAAAGAGCCTGGCGGCCCTTCGTTCGGGCATCAAGACGATCATCGTTCCTTTCGAAAACAAAAAGGACGTCTCTGAACTTCCTCCCGAAGTGCAAAAGGAACTCAAGATCGTCTACATGAAGACGGTCGACGACGCCTTGAAGATCGCCCTTCTAAACGAAAAAAGCTCCGATTAAAGGAAATCGCTCTTATTAGTGGGAGCGTTTTTCTTTGGTTTTTGCTATATTTCTCTCATGATCGATTTCCATAACGCCAAATACATCATCAGCGCCCCCGAATATTCCTTGCGGCCGAAGGATAGCCTCCCCGAGATCGTCTTCATCGGCAAAAGCAACGTCGGGAAAAGCACTTTGATCAACCTCTTGACGGGGCAAAGGCTCGCCTATAGCTCCAAAAGCGCCGGCAAAACGAAGCTCCTTAATTATTTCCTCATCGACGACCGTTTTTATTTGGTCGACAGCCCGGGTTATGGCTATACCGCCTATGGCTCGAAGGAAGATGGCAATTTCGCGAAAATGATGGAAGGCTATTTCCAAAACCCCAAACTAAAGGGGGCCGTCTTGCTCGTCGATTCCCGCCGCTCATTGAAGGAAGAGGAAAGAAGCATCGCCTCCTATTTAGAAAGCATTTCATTGCCTTATCTCCTCGTCTTCACCAAGAGCGATAAGACCACCCAAAAGGAAAGGGCGCATCTATTATCGGACGCTAGCGCCTTATCTCCGCTCTCCATCTGCCTAACCGGCCTAAAAGAAGGGCGGGAAGGCCTTCGCAAAGCCGTCTTATCCCTCTTGCAATGAGACGATGGAGAAGGTATTCTAACCCGCTATGAAAAACGAATTCGACCCTTCTTTGCTCGACCGCACGCACACCATCGTCAATTTCTCTAACGCCGTCTTATCCCATTATGGCCTAGCCCCTTTCCATAAGCCGCTTGATGAGGCGCTATCGCTTTTTAAGGGCCATAGGAAGATCGCCCTCTTCCTTTTCGACGCCCTAGGCGAAGAGGTTTTGCGTCTCCATAAGAAAGAAGCCAAGGGCTTCCTTAAGCATCCGTCTTTATCGATATATAGCAGCAACCCCGCGACGACGGCCGCCGCGACGACGGCCTTCCTGACGGGTAAATACCCGATTGAAACCGGTTATTTAGGCTGGTCGCTATATTTCGACGAGCTTTCTTTTCCCGTCGAGATTTTCCCTAACCGCAACGCCCTTACCGAGGAGAGCCTAGGGCCTAAAAACCTCATGGATGAGGCTTCTCCCACCACGAAGATCGATTCCCTTTTAGCCGAAGTGGGAATCAAGGCCCGTTTGCTTTTCCCTTCTCCCATCGATCCTAATGGCCCCAAGACCTTGAAGGAAAGTTTCCTTGCCGCTTCCTCTTTCTTTCGAAACGAAGCAGGAGAATTCCTTTATTGCTATTGGCCAGAGCCCGACCATAGCTTCCATAAAGAAGGGCTTAATAGCAAGGCAGCCCGCCGCCTTATCAAAGACGCCGCGTCGCTATTAGAGGATTTCGCCAACAAACACCCCGACGTCCTAGTCCTTTCCTTCGCCGACCACGGCATGATCGATGTGCGGATTAGGAAAATCGACGCCTTTCACGAACTTTACGATTGCTTATCGCACCCGATATCGTTAGAAGGAAGGACCGTCTCTTTCGGCGTCAAGCCTGATAAAAGAGAGGAATTCGAGGCAAGATTCCATCAGGCTTTCCCTTCCTTCTTGCTCTTTAGCCGAGAAGAGATTCTCCGAATGGGCTATTTCGGGGAAGGCATTCCCCATCCCCGCGCCTCTTCCTTCATCGGCGATTACATCGCCTTGTCCACCGAAAACGACCTCTTAATCGATTCCGTCTATAACCAAGGGCCTTATTATTTGGGCCATCACGCGGGGATTAGCCCCGCCGAACGGAAAATCGCCGTCGTCGATTGGTCCACCAAATAGGGTAGGCCTATCTTTTTATTGCAATAAAGGCCGCTAGAAACTAGACTAACCTCGTCCGTTGACGGAGAGGGAACCCCGACCTCTTCCCTAAGAGAGCCTTGTCGAGCTGCAAGAAGGCGGAAGAGAAGGGCGAGTCGCTTCTGAGGATAGGAATTTACCCGTTTATCGCGTTAAGATATCGAGAGCTTAGCCATATCTAAGAATTAGGGTGGTACCGCGGTCCCTCCGTCCCTTGATGGGATTTTTCTTTTTTTGGAGGAGCAAAATGTTAGAAAAACGTTACGATCCGCGCCAAGTCGAGGCGGATAAATACGAAAAATGGAAGCAAGCGGGCTATTTCACCGCAGGAAAGGACAAATCGAAGCCGCCTTTTAGCTTGGTTATCCCCCCGCCCAACGTCACCGGCAAGCTCCATTTAGGCCATGCCATGGACACCACACTAGAAGACATCGTCTCCCGTTATAAGAGAGCCAAGGGGTATGACGTCCTTTGGGTGCCGGGCGTCGATCACGCCGGCATCGCCACCCAAGCGAAGGTCGAGGAGAAATTACGGAAAGAAGAAGGGGTGAGCCGTTACGATTTGGGGCGTGAGGAATTCCTTAGGCGCGCCTACGCCTGGAAAGACGAATACGCCGCGACCATCCATTCCCAATGGGCGTCGCTCGGCCTTTCCGTCGATTATAGCCGCGAACGCTTCACTTTGGACGAAGGGCTCTCCGCCGCCGTGCGGAAGGTTTTCGTCACCCTCTATAACGAAGGCCTCATCTATCAAGGGGAGCGCATCATCAATTGGGACCCCGAACTAAGGACGGCCCTTAGCAACATCGAAGTCGTCCATTCCGACGACCCTGGCGAATTCTATTATTTCAAATACGATGTGGTGGGGGAAAATGGCCGCTACCTCGTCGTGGCCACCACCCGCCCTGAGACGATGTTCGGCGACACCGCCGTCTTCGTCAACCCCAAGGACAAACGCTACAAAGACCTCGTCGGCAAGAAGGTCATCAATCCCGCCAACGGCGAGGTTTTGCCGATTATGGCCGACCCTTATGTCGATATCTCCTTCGGCACGGGGGCGATGAAATGCACGCCCGCCCATGACCCCAACGACTTCCAATTAGCCAAGAAATACGGCTTCCCTTTCATCAAGGTGCTCGACGAAACGGCCCACATGAACGAGAAAGCCGGCAAATACGCCAAGATGGACCGTTACGAATGCCGCAAGACCCTAACCGAGGATATCGAAGCCAGCGGCCATCTGCTTAAAATCGAGAAAATCACCCACGCCGTCGGCCATAGCGAGCGCAGCGGCGCCATCGTCGAGCCGATGCTTTCCAAGCAATGGTTCGTCAAGATGAAGCCGTTGGCGGAACGCCTTTTGACCAACCAAAAAGGCTCCGACCGCGTCGAATTCATCCCCAAGCGCTTCGAAAAGGTGCTATTAAGATGGATGAACGAAGTCGATGATTGGTGCATCTCCCGCCAGCTTTGGTGGGGGCACCGGATTCCCGCCTACACCAACAAGGAAACCGGGGAATTAATCGTCAGCGAAACGCCGCTCCCATCGGATTTATACACACAAGACGAAGACGTGTTGGATACCTGGTTCTCAAGCGGCTTATGGCCTTTTGCCACCTTAGGC
>CAVKTU010000140.1:0-3607 GCA_963659395.1 Holdemanella sp.
GTCTCCATCGTTAGAAGCGTTTTCAATTGTTTATCCAGCAAACCCGTTTCGCTGCCGCCGATGGCTTTTTGGATTTCGGTATATTTTTTCTTGCCATTCCCTAACGTTTCGAGAATCCTCGTGTCAAAGGCCTTTTGGATTTCTTTGAGCGCGACGTTTTCAATGTAAGATCTTACGATTCCGGTTTCGGGCAAAAGCAAGGAAATGATATTTTCTTTTAACGTCTTTTTCTCGTCGATATTCTCAAGTACGTAAGGGCAACCGCCAAAGACGCTATAAAAGGCGATTTTATTCCTAATGGATAGATTCGGATAGAAATACGAGGATTCGTAATAATCGAAATCGCGAAGATGCAAAACCAAGGAAAAACGACCAAAAAGGGGATTATCTTCATACAGAAGCTCTTTCATCGTGGCGATATAGGAACCGCATAGGATAAGTTTGACGTTGGAGGGGAGGTTATCGATAACCGCTTGCATATAGGAATCTACTTCGTTTTTCTTTTTGGATTGTTTCAAATATGGATATTCGTCAATGACAAGCAGGATTCGTTTCTCTAAGGTTTGCAAGTATCTCATTAAGGAAAGCAAGGAATCGAAATGCACTTGGGGAAGGGAAAGTTCGTTGGAAACGCTTTTGCAAAGGAGGTTCAAATTGCCTTCGAAGGTGCTAATAACGCATGAATAGTTAATGATGATTCCATCAAACGATTTAGCCGCTTCTTTTATTAAAGTGGATTTCCCCACGCGCCTTTTCCCATAAATAAGAATAGCCGACTTCTTGTTAGACGAGAGCTCGTTGACGAGGGATTCAATCTCTTTTTGGCGTCCGATGAACATGTTATGGCCTCCTTATTGTTATTTTTCCAGAAGATATTGGGCGTTAATTGAGGGGGGGGATGATTAATTTATAGCAAACCTTTATTGGTTAGTCAAAAGTTACTGAATAATTTTTCACTGAACTTTAGGTGAGTAAGCCATTGTGGTTTTATGGTAAGGCATGAAAAGGAGGTAATGACGGAAGTATAAGCGAACGATATGTAATGAGCGACGAATGCGAATTTGGCATGCTTAAAAACAACGATATTATCGGAAGAAATAACCTGCCATATTATTGTTTATTCGGGAGTAGTTTGCCTTGAAGATGATAACTATTGGATTCGTTGGAAGAGGCAAAAGTCAAATGTTTATTAAGTCTTAGTCATCCAAATTATGAGACGCATTGGCGCTTTGGAAGCAGATAAGGCGATTTCGACTATCTATCCTCTTTTATCACAACTGCGCCCCCTTCGTTTATTTGCTATTTGAGCTAATATCTAGCAAAAATAACAGAATTCTCGATTGTTAAGCCTTTTCCCTTATTAAATGAGCTATACTAAATTGATCGCGGATTTTCGCTAGAAGCGAACCACCATCAAAGTCATCGATATGACGGAAGCGGGGCAAAATGGACGCAGTAAAACTCAAAAGCGAACTCAAAGAATATATTTGGGGAGGCAAGGAACTTCGCCTTCATTACGGTAAGGATTATGGCCCTAAGAAAGTGGCCGAAAGCTGGGAGCTATCCTTCAACGATCAAGGCCCTAGCATTATCGCTTCGGGGAAGGATGTAGGTAAAGCCCTCAAGGACGTCACAACCAAGGAAGATATTGGTGAATTGCCAGCGAAATTTGAATTTTTCCCAGTCCTGATTAAGCTAATCAATAGCGATTCCAACCTAAGCGTGCAAGTCCATCCTAGCGACGAATACGCCCTTAAGAACGAAGGACAATATGGCAAAACCGAGATGTGGCATGTCTTATCCGCCAAACCGGGCGCCGGCTTATATCTAGGATGGAAAAGAAAAACGAACGCCTCGGAAGTAAAAGAAGCTATCGAAAAAGGAACGATCACTGAATTATTGAATTTCGTCGAAGTGAAGCCAGGGGACGATTATTTCATTCCCAGCGGCACCGTCCACGCGATTGGCGCAGGGGTCACTTTGATTGAGATTCAAGAGAACAGCACCCTCACGTATCGCCTATATGATTATGGGAGGGTTGGAGCGGATGGCAAACCGCGCGAGCTTCATATTGAAAAGGGTTTGAAGGTCCTTTCTTATGAACCCTATACGAAGCCTTTTTTCCAAAAGCCGTTGATTGGCGAATGCCCTTTCTTCTCCTCAAGCATCTATTATCTGAACGGCTTGCTTGATATCGAGACGAGCAAGTCTTCCTTTAAGGCCATCACCTTCGTCTCGGGCGAGGGGGTCTTAAACGGCATCCATTTCTTAAAAGGAGATTCGTTCTTTATCCCAGCTTCTTCAAAAGCGCACCTTGAAGGGGCGGGGGAATACGTCATCACGGAGGTGAAAGCATGAAGCAATACGTCGGTGTGGATATCGGAGGCACTTCCATTAAAGCGGCCTTCATCAAGGAAGATGGCACGATCATCGAGAAATTCGGCTTCCCTATCGAAAAAGGCGAGAAGCAAGAAGTGACGATCAATCGCCTAGGCGATTTGATTATTTCCAAGGCGAAGGGAACGGGGTTAGATGTTTCTTCTTTCGTCGGCATTGGCGTCGGTTGCCCCGGCTCCATCGATAACCGGGAAGGCGTTTGCTTATATAACAACAACATCGGATGGCTCAATTTGCCTATCGCCCAATTGCTTAAGGATAAGACCGGCTTATCGGCTAGGGTAAGCAATGATGCGAACGTCGCGATGTTAGGCGAAGCCAAATTCGGAGCCGCTAAAAATTATCGCGACGCCGTTTTGGTGACACTCGGAACGGGCGTCGGCGGCGGGCTTTTCCTTAATGGACGTCTTTATGAAGGAAACGAGGGCATGGGGGCCGAACTAGGCCACATGGTCATTTTACGCGATGGTGAGGATTGCACTTGCGGACGTCGCGGTTGCTTTGAGGCCTACGCTTCCGTCACGGCTTTGATCAGGCAAACGAAGGAAGCAATGCTTAGCCACCGCGAATCAAAGATGTGGGAATATGTCGGTGGCGATATTAACAAGGTCGATGGGAAGACTGCCTTTGAGACGAGCAAACTAGGCGATAAAGAAGCTAAGAAAGTGGTGGAGCAATATGAGAATTATCTAACCACTGGCTTACTCAATCTCTGTAACATCTTCCGCCCTGAGGTCATCTTAATCGGCGGAGGATTATCCAATCAAAAAGAATATCTTACCGACGCTCTGAAGGAGAAATTAAACGAATACCATTATGGTTTCTATGGCACTCCGACGGTCGATATCTTCGTAACTAATTTAGGAAACGATGCCGGTGTCTTAGGCGCAGCGGCTTTATGGATGGAGGAATAAAAGAATGCGTTTCATTATCATGGATACCCCTAAGGAGATAGGGGAGGCAATTGCTAAGGATTTCATCTCCTTGCTGGCGAAGAAGCCGAATGCGGTGGTGGGCTTAGCCACCGGATCGACGCCATTGCCGTTATACGCCGCTTTAGCGGAGGCGTATAAAAATCACAAAATCTCTTTCCAATCGGCCTCGTCTTTCAATTTGGACGAATACGTTAACCCCCCGAAAGAAGAGGATACGTATCGTTATTTCATGAAGGTTAACCTTTTTGATTACGTTGATTTCCCCACGGGTTCCA
>CAVKTU010000141.1:0-3569 GCA_963659395.1 Holdemanella sp.
AAGAATATTCGATTTTGGAAAAATGCTATAAGGCTAATTGTTCGCAACTTGTGATTGTTTATGGTCGAAGGAGGGTGGGCAAGACTTTTTTGATTAATCAGTCATTTGAAGATGATTTTGCTTTCAAATTAACGGGCGTATATCGACAAAGCAAACAGTACCAATTGGCGAATTTCGCGATGCAATTAAACCGCAAAGACGGAAAAGAAAGAATTGCTTTTAAAGATTGGCCAAGCGCCTTTTCCGCTCTAGAAGATTATTTGGATTCTTTGCCAAAAGAGACAAAACAGGTTGTTTTTCTAGATGAAATGCCTTGGCTGGATTCCTTCAAAAGCGGTTTCTTATCGGCTTTCGAATTCTTTTGGAACAATTACGGCTCGGCCAAGAACAATCTGCTTTTAATCGTCGCTGGTTCCTCCTCGTCATGGATTACTAACAAATTGGTGTGCAATAAAGGCGGTTTTTTTAACCGTCATTCGGCCAGGATTTATTTAGAGCCGTTTACTTTGAAGGAGACGAAGGAGTGGTTAGAGAAAGAGAATATGCGGTGGAGCGATTATGACATCGCGCAGCTTTATATGCTCACGGGAGGCATTCCTTTTTATTTGACTCAATTAGATTCTTCTCTCTCATTTAACGAGAATATCGACCGGATTTTTTTCAAAGAACATGGTTTGCTTTGGGATGAATTTCAAAGGCTTTATTCGACTTTGTTTAATGATGACCAAAAATATATGCGAATCGTTGAGATATTGAGCAAGAACAAATATGGAATGACTAGAAGCGAGCTGGCGAAAAAAGCGAGGCTTCCTGCCAATGGCAATTTTTCTAGCATTCTACAAGACCTCATTGATTCCGGCTTTGTTATCAAAACGGTTTTCTTTTCCAAAAGGAAAGAGTCGGTTTATCAGCTTAGCGATTTTTACACGTTGTTTTATTTTGAATTCATCAAAGAACATTATGGGGATGACCATTATTGGAGCAATTCGGTGGATTTGCCCAAGCGCCGGGCTTACTTCGGTTTGGCGTATGAACTTTTATGCAAAAAACATCTAAGGCAAATAAAGAATGCGCTGGGGATATCGGGAATAAATGCCACCAGTTATTCGTGTTTATTTGGTGGTGACGAAGATAAAAGGGGCGGCCAAATAGATTTGCTTATCGACCGACGGGATAACGTGGCCGATATCTGCGAGATCAAATTTTCTACGAATGAATTTGAAATAGACAAAGAATATCATCGCAATCTTTTGAATAAGATCGAAAGATTCCGACAGGCCAACGCTAAAAAATCGATTGCCTTGGTTTTAATCACCACTTATGGGCTTAAGGACAATCTTTATTCCAGTCTCGTTAATAAAGTCATAACAATCGGAGAATTGTTTTCTTAATGGCGTTTATCAATCCAATGGCGAATTGCCACGATAAATGCGATTTTTGAAAATTCAGTAATTGATTTGCTGCATAGCAAAAGCCCCCGCCATGGTGGCAGGGGCTGAGATGGTTGCTATATGGCTATTTATGGATGTCGTACTTCGCGGTATCGCCGTCGTTATAGGAATTGCCGCGGTAGAAGTGGTCAATCAATTGTGAGGTTGATTTGTTGACGCGCTGGGCAATCGTCCAATAGGTGCTGCCATAGAGCTCGATGTTGTTTTGATCGATGAAGGCAACCATCTTCTTGTTGAGGTTATCTTGGTAGATTTCCTCGTCGTCGTAGTTCCTCCAGAAGGTTTCGCCGACCCGGCAATAGTCTTTATAAGCGTACTCCCCATTCCAATCGTAGTAGGTATAGTAGGCGTAGTGATCGGTGCCGCGGCAGATGCCTCGATCGATATGGCTGACGTCGATGTTCCTATAGACGCCGATGGCCTCTTCGAATTCCCTTTCCTTTCCTTTAGGGACCCGGAAGCCCAAATCCACTAAGTAGTTCTTGAGGTTATAATCTTCTTCCACTTCGTAGTTATTGACGTAGAAGGTGTAGTCGGTGAGGATCGTTTTTTGGAAGGATTCATCGGCTCTGAAGGTCTTGAAGCAGTGGCTATAGCTATCGGCATAGCAATCGGCGACGGTGTTCTTCCAAGCGACGTTATCGACGGTGACGGTCGCTATGTAAGCGGAGACGGTGTAATCGGTGCTCACATGGACGAAGCCATCGGAATCGAAGGTTCTCTTGAGGTGGGACATCGTCGGTTTTTCATCGTCGTCATGTCTTTTCCTTATCGCCTCAAGCTTCTCCAACTCTTTTTGGAAGACGCTGTTGAAGGCGTTGACGGCATCGCACATTTGGGAGATGCCCTTCTTAACGCCGTCGATGTTGGAGTCGCCTGGCTCATATCCGCTGATTTCCTTAGCGGCATCTAATTTAGCTAACAAAGCCAAGGAGTTGATCAAGAAGGTGCATTCTTGGACGAAGTGGATTCTAGGAGCGTAGCTTTGATAGTCCCAGATATCGTTGGCGCCCAATGTGTTGTCATACAAATCCATTAACGATTGGTTTCTCTTGATTTCGTTAGGATTGGTAAGCTGCATAGCCAACATTTCGGTCGAATGCCAGAGGACGTTGCTTAAGCCGTAGAAGTTAAGTTTCGTCTTGAAGCCTTCGATGAAGGTGTCTTTCTGGCGAGCAAGGAATTCCTTGTCGTAAGTCGGATCGTCTTCTTTTTTGGCGAGGTCTTCCAGGGTAGACATTTCAACCAAGATGGGGGAGCGGACTTCGTTAAGACGCTCTAAGACTTTGCTCATGATGTTGCTGTCTTGGACTTGTTGCGTTTTCTTCGTCAAGTCATCGAAGCCTTGCGCTATTTGTTTGGATATTTGATTCAATTGGGCGAGAATCTGATCAATCTTCTTGGTGGTGGCGTCACGGACGTCGATGCCCATTTCCATACAGGCGGTTTTGAAGGCGTAGGTCGCTAACGAGGAAATGCCGGATTTCATGAAGTCGATGCCTTGGTCTAAGATCGCTTGGGAGAGCCAATCGAGCTCTTCGCAAGAGCTTTCGAGCTTAGCCGAGGGGCTATGGGCCTTTGCGCTCACGCTCACTATGTTGTTTTGGGGAACGGCTACCTTGGCGGCAGCTCCGGCTCCGGCTCCGATCATAGCGGCGGCGGTTAATCCTAATAACAGTTTTTTCATTGTTTTATCCTCCTTATTAGGGTTTGGCTGTCAAGGACGTTATTTCTCTTGACGCATACATTTTGGCACTTTTGTTTTGTGTGTCAAGCATTTTTGTAACAAATTATTTAATTTTGTCTCTTTTTGAGTAATTTCGGGGACTTTTTTCTATTTTTTGTTATTAATAATAAGGAAAATGATTCAAAAATTGGAAATATTTATAGGAAATTGTTTTCTTCCATTATTCCTTATATAAAGAGATCATGGTTTTTTGTATCGATCGCCGAGCAAAGAAATCGACTAAAAAGCGATGCTTTGCTCTTCATTTATGTCATAAGCAAAACATAGATGTATTAAAAATGCAGTGTTCACCGAACAAAAATAGTTTTTTCGACCAAATCGCCAGTCCACTCCCGGAAAAGTCGAAAAAAATAAAATGAATGGCTTATAAC
>CAVKTU010000142.1:0-3519 GCA_963659395.1 Holdemanella sp.
GAAAAATGGCATCCATCAAGGAGATAAAGACGGAATATCGACGTGACGCAATCAACAAGAGAGATCTCGACAAAATAATTCTCATCGTCAATTTTGTTTCGCTTATTAGGTTTGGTTTTGCTTAAAAGAGGCAAAAAGAGATTCCTTAATTTGATATTGAATCGATATCGGTCACAAGCAAAAGCCGCAGCAGCGGTTTTTTTGTTTCTTTTCACGAATTCGAAAAGTGAATCGAAAAATTCCTTTTTGCTCTTATCCGTGCCAAGCGAATGAATAAATTTCGACAAATCAGCAATAAATGCATCTTCGATAGCCGAGAAAAGCATATCCAAGGATTGGTAATGAAGATAGAAAGTGGATTTGTTTATGTCCGCTTTAAAACAAACGTCTTCAATCGTGATATAGGAAAGCTTCAGTTCGTTTAAAAGAGAAATGCATGAGGTCGTAATAGTCTTTTCCGTCCTAATAAATCGGCGATCGGTGGTACGCATGCCGATAATATACCATTTTAAGCTTATTTTTAAAATACTTTTATCTATTAATAGACTTTAGTCCATTATAAATAAAGCATTTTACGGCATTTTGAAAAAATCTAAAAAGTCTTTAGGAGCACACGGGTGTTGAGATGCTATAATCCCAAACGCGGGGAAACCCGCGTTTTCCAAAGACCCTTGAGGGGCTTCCGCGTTTGAGAGATCAGCAGCTCCCGCGAAGGCTCCCCAAGGGCAGGAGCTGCTGAATATGGACAAAACGAAAAAACCGGCCGTGGGGGTCGTCTTTGAGGCGGCCGGAGATCTCCGCCGGGGAGGAAGAGACGAAGGAACTCGTTTCGTCGACGACGGAGGAATGGTATGCCGAGAAGCACAGGAAGCCATCGCCTAGCGAGATAAGGTTGATAAACTCGCTCGAAATCGGGACGTGCCCGCACTGCGGGTCCGCCGACATAGCCAAAGACGGAAGATCGGGCTCCGGCATAAAGAGGCTCCGATGCAAATCGTGCGGAAAGAGGTTCAACCCCCTCACGTCGACGGTCTTCGACTCAAGGAAGATACCGCTTTCCGAGAGGATAGAGTTCTTGCTTCACCTTTTCGAATTCCACTCGATCGCGACGAGCGCCAGGGACAACAAAAACGACGGCAAGACCGGCGTTTTCTGGCTTAACCAGGTGTTCCTCACCCTCAAGGGATGGCAGGATGGGATAAAGCTCTCGGGCCGCGTGTACATGGATGAGACGTTCGTTTCCGTGGACGCCGCCGACAGAAAGGCCAAGGACGACGGCAAGATGCCGAGGGGCATATCCAAGAACAAGATATGCATCGTCACGGCGACCGACGGCAAAACGGCCGTCTTCTTCGCGACGGAGGCGAGCAAACCGTCCAAGAAAGCGGTCTTCTCGGCGCTCGGAGGGAACATAGCGCCGGGATCGACGCTCGTCCACGACGGAGACAACTCCCATTCCCTTCTGATCGAGAGGCTGAGCCTCAAAAGCGAGGTCCACAAGACGTCGGAGACCAAGGGCCTGCCGGACCGCGACAACCCCATGGATCCCATAAACGGCGTGCATTCGGTGCTGAAGATCTTCCTCAGGGCCCACGGCCCTTTCAAAAGGCGCGGCCTTCAAGGGTGGCTCGACCTATTCGCCTTCATATGGAACCCTCCGATAAGCAGGTATGACAAGGTCGTTTTGTATCTCGAAAGGGCGATTTCGCAGCGCAAAAGGATCAAATTCAGGGATATTTTCCCAAAAAAGCCCGATAAGACTGATTTCGCAACACCCGTGTGCTCCTAAAGACTTATGTGAAAAAACGGAAGGAATAACACCGCGGTGCTTCCGCGTGATATCATGTTCATTGTTTTACGTCGTCTAAATAATTATGGCGTTTAAATGCCATCAATTAAGGAGTGAAATATGAAAAGAAATAGACTTCCATTGATCATAGCATCTGCAGTCTTGCTGATGGGGTGCGCGAACAACGAGATGCCTAAAAGATCATCGTCAGGTGCTCTTTCTTCTAAAACCGATTCCAGCACAAACGAGGTGGCGGCAAAATACACAATCGTTTTCGATTTGAATGGCGGGACATCCGCGTCTTATGTTAACTCCAAAGGTGTTAATACTCTCTCTTCATCCGATTTCTTTTTCGACTGCAAGAAGGCCGGCTATAACTTCCGCGGCTGGTCCTATAACGGCGGTAAGGTTTTCGATGAGACCGGCAAGCAGTTGTTCTCCCCGACAATGGAATCCATGATGACTTTCGTCGCCGTGTTCGCAAACGATGCAAAGATGACAATCACCACCAACATTGAAGAGGCCGGATCCGTCGAAGGGGAAGGCTGTTACGAATACAACACCGATGTTAATGTTTTGGCCGAACCGAACCAAGGCTATAACTTCCTCGGCTGGTATGATGCCGATGGAATCCCTCTCTCGAGTCAGAAATCATATAACTACAGGATGTCCGATTGCGACATTACAATTCAGGCTCGCTTCGAGCTCGCGAGTTTCACGCTTGACATCAAGTCAAACAACGGCGCTCTAGGCGTGGTTTGCATTGACCCTACCGCATCGACATCCCTTACGGACTATGGTGGAAACGCATCCAAATCGGTTACTTATACTCGTGATGTCAAAATTGCGGCCAACACAAAAACCGACATACGTTTTCTTGGCTGGTTCAACGAGGATTCGACTCTTGTGTCCACGAACCCCGTTTATAATTTCACGATGCCAAATCACGATTATCATCTGGAGGCGAAGTGGAATTCGTTTGCAATTCATTACGAACTCAATGGCGGAACCAACAACTCATCGAATCCGTCGTCTCTTTCAACGGAAGAGGGGGTCATCCTTTCCAACCCGACTCGTGATGGTTACGTCTTTAAAGGCTGGTTCAGCTCATCTACTAATGAAAAGGTCACGAATATTTCAATTGGCACGTTGACCGATATTTATGTCTACGCGAAATGGGAGCCAATTATCTATTCAATTAGCTACCACTTGAATGGTGGCATTAATGATGCTCAAAACCCGTCCTATTACACAGTGGAGGATTCCATTCTTCTGAATAACCCAAGTCGTCAATATTTCACCTTTGTGGGATGGTATAGTGACGAAACCTTTTCAAACAAAGTCTCGCGAATAGCAAAAGGAACCACGGGTGATAAGGCTTTCTACGCCAAGTGGACAACAATCGAATATAAGATTACATATGAACTCGATGGCGGAATTAACAACGACGCCAACCCATCAACATATACGTTTGAATCTGACCCCATTGATTTGGTTGCTCCGTCGAAGGACGGTTATTCGTTTGGTGGTTGGTATTTAGATTGCTCATTCTTACAGGAAAGGACGTCTATCATTTCCGGCAGTCATGGAGATCTAACTCTATACGCAAAATGGAACCCGGTCCTTCATGATGTATTAATCACAAGCGCAGACGAGACTATGGGTACTGTTTTCGTTTCCGGCGATGGCTATACGGACGAAGAAATAGTTGTTTCCGCAGTGCCAAACAC
>CAVKTU010000143.1:0-3493 GCA_963659395.1 Holdemanella sp.
GGGTGGGCCTTATTTCACTTATTACGCCATCTTCTCGGCCACCGACGCGCGCTATCCCGTTTATATCGACGGCGGCGTCGCGGAAGTCGATGGCGAGGCGGTCGAAGAAGCCGAAGTGGGGGCGAACGTCACCATCAAAGCGGACCTCAAAGAAGGCGAGAAATTCATCAAATGGGAAATCCTTTCTGGCGAAGTGACCTTAAAAGACATAAAGAGCCCGACCACCTCCTTTACGATGCCTGAACAAGAAGTATCGATCAAAGCCGTTTATAAAACGCTGATCGATAAGGTCGAGATGTCCGTCGTCACCCCCGAAAACGGCAAAGCCCCCGATTTCGAGAGCCTCCAGGTAATCGGCGATACCTTCGCCCTTGTGATGAACGGGATCATCTGGTATGAAGGCGACACGGCCTCTTCATCCATGATGATGAGCGAAGAGGATACCTTCGAAACCGGCAAGAAATACACCGTTTCCGTCAAAGCGGACGCCAAAGACGGTTACATCTTCGCCCCCTATAGCGATTTATCGGCATGCCGCATTAGCGGCGTCGACGCCACCGTGATCGATGGGGATGGCTCGGAGTCGGTTATTTTCTTAGCCACCTTCACGGCCGTCGACAAGACCCCGACGGCGCTTATCACCATCAATGGCGGCCATTTCGCCGACGGAAGCGTTTCTGGCGAATTCAAAATCGGTAGCATCGTGACTGTCTACGCCAACGAAGCGCCCGAAGGATACGAATTCGCCGGCTGGGTCAACGAAAATGGGGAGACGGTCAGCACCGATTCCGTCTATAGCTTCGAAGTGACGGGGCCGACGACCTTAACGGCTTCGTATAACGACACGGAAGTAATTCCGGTTCCCGAACCGATCGTTCCCGATTCTAATCCGTCGGGATTAGGCGGTGGGGCGATCGCCGGAATCGTCATCGGAAGCGTGGTGGCGGCATCTCTAGGCGGATTCGCCATAGTGTGGTTCGTCGTTAAGAAGAAGAGCTGGTCTGATTTGGTGGCTGCCATCAAAGGCGCCTTCAAAAAGAAATAGCCGTCTCTCTCTTTAAAACGGCGTTTATAACTTATCGATCGAAAGCGGGCACCGGGGTGTCCGCTTTTGCGTGATGTCGCTCTCAACGTCATGTTTTTAAGGATATGACATGCCCCCTCATACCACACATGTGGAGACTATTGTGTTGCTACAACGAAAAGAAACTTGTTCCTGCCGAAGATGTGCGAAAGCAAAATCAAAGGTCTCCTAGACAATCTTATACATAAGCACTCTTCCCTGCGTCGTTAACGAATCCAGCAATCGAGAACTGTCGTTTGTGTGTTTGCTTTCAGCGTACGACTCAAATAATTTCGCAACGCTTTTTAAGAGTTTCGATCTAATTTCTTCGGCGTGTTTTTCGTCGTAGATAGAAAACGCGAATATTATTTTCGAAGTAGCTGTGAAGTCTAGCATCCTCAATTGGTCTAGCACGGGAAAGAAGTAGCTGTAATCAGATTCACACAGCGAATGTCCGAAAACGATAACATTTTCAAAAGAGCCACGCTCGTCGTATGTTTCAATTTGGGTGTCTAATCCCATTCGACGATAAGTTTTGGTGAATATGTATTCCGGGTCGGAAACGCTGATGCCCTTGGAATCAATCCCGAATATTGGATTGGTAGTATTCCCGTTAATGTGATGGAGGAGATTTTCGAAACATTGGGGCCTCATGGTTCCAAAGTTGAATGTGTCAATGGCGATAAGGCCGTCTTTGGGGCATAGTTTCTGCAAAGCCTCATTGCAAGCACGTTCATAATCGGCATTAAACGTAATTATGTTAAAGTTTTTTCCGCTATCGTCGAACTGTTGATGGTTTATGTATTTGCCGAAATCCCGTTCAAACAAAATGAGTTCATCTAGTAGAAAAGCATAAAACGATTCGATGCTTGAGAACGGCTTTTCCTCGTGCTTTTTAAAAATGAGAGCGGCTAAAAAGGCCAATTCGTCGGTTAAGCGGTATAGTTCTTCCTCTTGGTTTAGCGCATGGTAAACAACTTTGAAACTTTCGAGATAACGCATTCCGTCTTCGTCCTCTTCCTTTTGCAGCCACATAAGCATGGTTGATTCTATTTCATGCCAACTTTTGCCGTTTTCATTAAGCCAAAGGCGGGAGCTTATCGTGAACGCAACGTCCCAAGCGTTTACTTGATCCAATTCAGCAAATGCTTTTTGGATACGGGATCTTATTTCGCTATCTTTTGGAGAGGATATGTATTTTACAAACAATTGCGATTGGTCTTTGTCGATCCATTCGTCGATTAGATTGTTCTTAAAGGAATTGTAGGAAAAGTAATCCGAATACTTGGTTTTGAGCCCGCAATACAAATCGAAACCATTACCTACGACCAAACGGGTTTTTCGCAAGGCCTTGATGACCTTGTCTTTTGTGCAAAACCCCAGTTCATTGTGCATTCGAATCATTCCCCTTCGTTTATTTGCCTCATTATATTCCGCAGGCGACCGTTTTTTAAACATTTACGTATAAGCGGCAAGATGTCATATTGTTTTGCAAAACAGCATGGCATCGGATTATCGTTTTACAAAAAAGGAAATGAAATAAAAACTGCTTCCAAAATCCCATATTACACGGGGCTTACCATCATCGCCGCTTGTTTCCTAGAGCTTTCCTAACTGCTCAATAAGGATTAATCACAATGGTCGAGCGCAACGCTTCCGCACCTAACTCGGCTTTAGAATAAAAGAATTAAGAGATCGCTCAACTGCAAAACCGCGGGCGATAATCGCCGGAAACAGGGCTATTATATTGGTGCGGCCCAAAAAAACTCCCACATTCCCGTTTCTATATACAAAATATATCTTTTCTATTGGAGGATTAAATGAGCGTTAATCGCAAAAACGACACTTTAGGCCGTAAGATATTAGGCATAGGACTGTTCAAAGTTATCGCTTAGGATTATTGCTTTTGATAGGGGCAATATTTGTTATGGTCTTTTTTGCATATAAAACGGCAGAGTGGAAAGACGTTTATCTTAGCTTCTGCAGTGGATTCGTTGCTTCTGCGTTGACTGGTTTTTTCGTCGATCTTGCAAACGCTGCCACGAACAACAATAAGCGTCAGAATCTAGGAAGTTCTTATTTGGATCACATGCCACAGGGTTTTCTCTTTGTCATAAAGGGGTTTAATGATATGAGTGAGGAAACAAATGACGAAAAGGCTAATACTTTAATAGACCTTTTTAGAAACTTGGTCGATAAAGTTCAAAGCAAAGCTTCAGTGGCTCGGATTTCCTCCGTCGCCATGAGGAAGCGCAGGCTTTCTCTAAAAGGTTAATGTACGGGCTAAGCCTTATCCAAATGGACGTAGAACCGATTGTGGCAAGTAGATGGCATTTAGAAGAAATGGGAGTCTTTACTAAAAATGAATTGAAGGCGATAAGTTATCTATGTGATGAAGGCAATATGATAATTGGAAAAAATACCATTTCA
>CAVKTU010000144.1:0-3463 GCA_963659395.1 Holdemanella sp.
AGGTTTATATTTGTCGCTTATTTTTGGTATAGAGAATAGGGTGACGAAAGATATGGATTTTTCATTAAGAAGGATAAAAATGGATCGAGACACCGTAGCCGGCGTTATAAAAACAATTTGCGAAGAATCCTCTGATGATGCGGTGCATTTTTGCTATTTAGGGGAATCGCCAATAAAAAAAGATGACGTTTATGGAGGTTTTTCCGTTGTATTGGAAGGAAGGCTAGGAAACGTGAAGCAACGATTTGAGATGGACTTGGGTGCCGGTGATTGTATCTATCCCCACGAATGCGAATGCGATTATGAATGCATAATTACAAAAGAGCGTCTTCGTATTAAGAGCTATTCGGTTGAGAGCGTTCTAGCGGAAAAATTGCAGGCTTTTCTGTCCCTTGGGACGTCCAATAGTAGATCCAAAGATTTTTATGATTTATATGTTTTAGAGAAATTTAAGATGAACGAAACAAATGAGGATAGCTTTAGAAAGGCGTTTATTCAGACATGTTATCATCGCAAATTCGTTATAGACAGAGAAAAAGCAATGATTGTTTTTCAAACCGTCAAGAACAATACGTTGCAAAGAAAGAGATGGGAAACATACGCTAGAAAAGCTCGATATACGAGCGGAACATCTTATGATGATTTAATGGATGCGATCAATAAGATTATATTGGCGATGTTTTGAGCCTCATTGCGAATGTGGGGGTGCGTTCGCCGATGTAGTTTTATTTAATGCTTTAGCATTTTTAATTTCGTTAGTTTTTGATCAAACCAGCCTCGTTTGCTCTTTTTTGTTAGATTATAATGTCGACATGGACTTCTCTGGCTGGGAAAAACTTTCTTTGTTGGACTACGACGAGCATATCTCAACCACTTTATTTGTGGCTGGCTGCGATTTTCGTTGCCCGTTTTGTCACAATTCATCGTTAGTGTTAGATCCCTCAAAAGCCCCTACGATCCCTTGGTCGGATATTATGGATTATCTCATCAAGCGCCAAGGAGTTCTCGAAGCGGTCTGCGTCAGCGGTGGCGAGCCGACGATGATGCCCGATTTGAAGGAAAAACTAAGTGATATCAAAAGCCTAGGATATGAAATCAAGCTCGATAGCAATGGTTCTAGGCCAGTTATCTTAGAGGAACTTATCCGCGCCAAATTAGTGGACTATGTGGCGATGGACCTTAAAAATTCATCAGTTAAATATGCGATAACGTCAGGTACGAATCGTGTTTCCATTGAAACGATCGACGCCTCTATCCATTTATTGATGAATTCGGATATTGGCTATGAATTCCGAACGACGGCCATCGCCGAATACCATAATGACAACGATTTTGAGACGATGGGCGAATGGATCAAAGGGGCCGACAAATATTTTATCCAGCGTTATATCGATGCCGAGAATTGCATCGCACACGGATTACATCAGCTATCTATAGAAAAGGCCTTAGAAGCTAAGGCCATCATGGAGAAATACGTTAAATTTGTCGCATTACGTGGTTACGATTTATGAGCCATCAGATAGGCGCTAGCGCTTAAGGCGGCAATCGCCCCATCCGCGCAGGCGGTCGTTAATTGCCTGATGTTTTTCTTACGGCAATCGCCCGCGGCAAAGAGACCGGGTGTCTTAGAGGCCATCTTCTCATCGACGACAATAAAGCCTTTTTCGAGATCGACTAATGAAGAGAAGCGGCCGTTGTCGGGCATTTGGCCAATGGCCACGAAGCATCCATCCGTTTCGATGCTTCGTTTTGCTTTTGTGGCAGTATCTTCAAAAACGACTCCTTTTAGGTGATCATCGCCATAAAATTCCACGGAATTAAGGTTATGAGAAACGAAGACATTTGACTGATCCATAAGGGATTTGACGAGGATTTCGTCGCCAAAGAAACGGTCAAAGAGGGTTACAACGTCTACTCTGGAGGATATCTTGGCGAGCATTAGGGCGTATTGAATCGCGCTATTGCCATCGCCGATGACCATCGTTTTTTGTCCAGCATAGAAAGGGCCATCGCAAACGGCGCAATAGCTAACGCCTTTGCCAAGATATTTCTCTTCGCCGGGGATATTCAAGTGACGGTGATGGACGCCGGTAGCAAGGATCACGCTTTTGGATTCGTAGGAATCGAAGTCGCCGCCTGCCTTAAAAAGCAAACCGTCTTTTTCTAAGGAGAGGATCTCGTCCATTTCGATTTGGACGCCGGCCGCCTTGATTTGCTCGAACAGGCGGTCGGATAATTCGAGCCCCGAAATGCTTTGGATGGTAGGGAAGTTTTCTACTTTCGGCGAATCGGCGATTTGACCGCCAAAGGCGTTTTTCTCGACAATCGTGACTTTATTGCCGGCCCGGGAGGCGTAAAGAGCCGCGGTCATCGCCGCGGCTCCTCCGCCGATAATAAGAATATCGGTCTTAATCATGATTATTTACCTTGGACGTTTTTGATGTAGCCGCGGATATCCGAAGCGTTGTCATAGACGTCATATGAATCGCCATTGGGGACAAGAAGGGTTGGGGCTTTGCTAATGCCATAAGCGACGGCGACGTCCTTATTTTCATAAGCGTCGATGTTCTTATAGGCGATGCCAGCTTGATCAAGCATCATCTTGGCCATTTTGCAGTTTGGGCAAGTGGGGGAGGTAAAGAGCATCGTTTCGGATACTTTTGGCGCTTCAGCCGGACCGTTTTGTTTGCTGTCGTCATGATGGCATTCGCATTTCTCAGCGACCTCATTAGGCTCTATTTCATAAGTCTGACGGTCTTTGAATTCTTGCAGTTTGCCATCGTTCCAATTCTTAACGGGGCGGTAATAGCCGGTGATGCGGCTATAGACCTCGGTCTCTTTGCCGCAATGCGGGCACTTCCAAACCTCGCCAGAGAGATAGCCATGCTCGCGGCAGATCGAATAAGTGGGGCTCATGGTGTAATAGGGGAGCTTGTAATTCTCGGCGATTTTACGTACGAGTTTCATGCAGCTTTCCCAATTGGGCAAGCGCTGTCCTAAGAATGCGTGGAAGACGGTGCCTGAGGTGTAGAGGGTTTGGAATTTGTCCTCGATATCCAAGGCAGCGAAGATGTCGTTGGTATAGCTGACAGGCAAATGGGAGCTATTGGTGTAATATGGCACCTCGCCCGGTTCGCCAGCGGTGATGATATCGGGATAACGTTCGCGGTCATGCTTAGCCAAGCGGAAGGCGGTGCTTTCGGCAGGGGTAGCTTCTAGGTTATAGAGGTCCCCGTATCTTTCTTGATAATCGCTTAAGCGGCTCCGCATATGATTAAGGACTTCGACGGTGAAATTTTGAGCTTCTTCATGCGTTAGGTCCTCTTTGATCCAACGGGCGTTGAGGCAAGCTTCGTTCATGCCGACTAGGCCGATGGTGCTAAAGTGGTTGGAGAAGCTGCCAAGATAGTGCTTGGTGTAGGGGTATAGGCCCGCTTCGAGGAGTTTGGTGATGGTTTTACGC
>CAVKTU010000145.1:0-3428 GCA_963659395.1 Holdemanella sp.
ACCTCAATGCCTTTGATTTTATCCGCTTTATCATAAACTTCGATCGTATCTTCGATGAAGGAGATGACTTCGTCGGTCATTTTGACAAAGAAGGCTTTTTCTTCTTCGGTCAAAGCGTCCTTCTTCTCTTTGATGTCCGCGTAGAATTTGATGATGTTCTCACCATAATCGCCAATGCGCTCGATATCTTTGCTCGCTTTAAGGACGCTTAATAACAACGCCACATCCGCTTCGTTTAAGTTGCCTTTGTCGCAAGAGGAAAGGTAGTCGTTAAGCTGACGATCGATCATATCGATATTCGATTCGATATTATGGATGAATTCGGCGTCCTCGTCCCTAAAGGAAAGAAGGTATTCCTTAATCGTCTCAAACATCAGTTTGTCGTAAGAGAACATCGTCAAAGTTCTTTTTTTGGCTAGGGAAAGCCCTTCGGAAGGGAAGGCTTTCATCAGCCCGAAATCTAACGGCTCAATCGGCTCAAGCGCTTTTTTGTGGTCGGAAGAAGGAATCATCTTATTGATCAATTTCGTCACCGGCTTTAAGAGGGCGAAGAAAATCGCCCCTGTCGTCAAATTAAAGACAAGGTGGCAAAGGGCGATTTGGAACATCGGGGAGATATACCAATGATCAAGGGTGCCATCTTCCTTGAAAGCGCCCCAATTGCTCGGCGTTGCGAGCCAATCGTGGCAAAGATAGATAACGCCCATGAACAAGAGAGCACCGATGGTATTAAACAGGACGTGGAAAATAGCGACTTTCTTACTTTCTTTGCTACCACCGATGGAAGCGAAAAGAGCCGTCGAAGTCGTACCGATATTGGCACCGAATATAACAGGAAGGATGCCGAAGAGAGAAATTGAAGTGCCCGCGCTTACGGCGTATAGGCCCTGCACGACGCCAATGACGGCGCTGGAAGATTGAAGGCAAACGGTCGCCAACATGCCAATCAATAGCCCTAGCCAAGGCGCTTCGTCCAAGAACCGGAAGAAGGAAACGAACCATGGCTCTTGAGCAACGGCCGAAAGGTTGAGGTCCATGATCCATAATCCCAAGAACAAAGCCCCGAAGGCAAAGCATAATTCGCCGATATCGCTCCACTTCTTTTTGGTGGCGAAAAGCAAAATCGCCGAACCGATAAAGAGAACGAGCGGAAAATATTCGGTGAATGGTATCGAAACAATGAAGGAGGTCACCGTCGTGCCGATATTGGCGCCGATAATGATGGCGCTGGCTTGTTCGAAGCTCATCACCCCGGCCCTGACTAAACCGATCGTCAAAGCGCTAGTGCCACTAGAAGTCTGTATGATAGCCGTTAGCCCCGTCCCGACGAGTAGGCCCATAAAGGGATTATTGCTTAATTTGTTGATGACGCGAGATAAGCGGGAAGAAGCCATCCGCTTCAAAACATTCGATAAGGAGGAGATGCCATAAAGAAAGAGGCCTAAACCTCCTAAGGTCATCGTCCAAAATGCGACTTCATACCAGGCAAAACCCATCGTTCGCTCTCCATTATCGCAAGAACTGTGCGATAACGATAACATTTTCTTACTGAAAGCGGTTAACTAGCCATACAAACCATGATCATTCACCTTATAACTCCCCCCTCTCTTTTTGGTCAAGGTTGGAAAAGTTATGCAAATCGCCATTTTGAAGGTTGGAAAAGTTATGTTTTTGGCAGTTTTCAAGGTTGGAAAAGTTTATTTTTTGCTTTCGCTCGATCCATGGATACCTTAAAATATATACGAGGAAAACGATGTTAAAACGCAAATTCGAAGAGAAACTCGTCGCTTGGAAAGACACAAATAAGATTTTACTAGTCGATGGCGCTAGGCAGGTTGGCAAAACCTTTTTGATCGAAGATTACTGCAAAAAGAACTTTTCCAATTACGTCTATATCAATCTGGCCCTCGACGTAGATGCCGGGCCCGCTTTTAGAAACGCCAAGACCGTAAAAGATTTTCTCTTGGTCGTAAGCGCCTTCAGTGATCGGCCATTGGTTCCTCATGACACCGTCATTTTCATCGACGAGATTCAAATGGCCAAGGACATCGATTTCCTAACAATGGCCAAAGGCTTGGCTCTTGATGGCCGTTATCGCTACGTTTTCTCGGGATCATTGCTCGGAGTGACGGAATTCAATATCGCCTTAGAGCCAACGGGATACCTATACGAAGAGAAGATGCATCCTTTAGATTTTGAGGAATTCATGTGGGCCAATGACATCCAGCCACCCGTAATCGAAGAAATAAAATCCTGTTTCCAAGAAAGAAGGGAGGTCCCCTCCTTCATCCATGAGAAAATAATGAATCTTTTCTATACCTATCTCATGGTTGGCGGAATGCCCGAAGCCGTTCAAACGTATATCGACACTAACGATTTGCGTGCCACCCATTTGATTCATAAGGCCATAGAAACCTTCTACAAAAAGGATGTCACCAAATACGCTTCCGAAGCTTCACGGCCATATATAGCAAACGCCTATGATTTGCTTCCTAGCGAAATATCCAGCAAATCCAAGCGCTTCGTCCTCTCCAAAATCGACGAAAAATATTTCACAAAGAGAGACGAGAACGATTTTCTTTGGCTTCAAAATGCTGGAGTGGCAATACCGGTATATAACGCCTCCGAGCCGAAACTGCCCCTGTTGATTTCCAAAAACAGCAACCTATTCAAATTATTTGCCAACGATGTCGGGTTACTTTGTTATCGATTGCTAGACACTGGCATTCAAAAAGCCATCCTCGCTCACGAGAAAAACATTAATTTCGGGGGCATTTTTGAAAACGCCGTGGCCCAAGAATTAACCTGCCATGGCTTTGGCCACAATAAACTTTTCTATTTCGCCAACAAAAAACAAGGCGAGGTCGATTTCCTTATAGAATACGAAGGCCATGTGCTACCTTTGGAGATCAAATCGGGAAAGGACTACAAACGGCACATCGCTTTGGATAACCTTCTATCCAACGATTCCTATGAAATAACCGAAGGTTTTATTTTCGGCAATTGCAATATCGTCAAAACAAGCCAAAAAACTTACTTCCCTATTTATATGATCGGATTCTTGAAGCGCGATGAATTAGACTAACGTTTGTCGTGCCTACACCACTTCGCCATAAAGAAAAAGGCCGCCATATAAGCGGTCCAATTAGCTTTCCCTGTCAAATCGACCTTTGATTGAATAAAAGCCACAAACGGGAATCAAAGTGCATTAGAGCGAATCGTCTAAACTGTCGAAATAAGTATCGAGGGCGCCATCGCCAAAATTCTCGAAATCGTCTTCTATCTTCGAATGCTCTAATTCATCGTGATTGACGTTCTCTTCTTTTTCTTCGAATGTCTTTTTCATCGCGTATACCTCCTATCTGATTGCTCCCATTTTCAAGGGGTCAGTTATGATAATCGCAAAAGAACGGAGGTCAATATCGTAG
>CAVKTU010000146.1:0-3427 GCA_963659395.1 Holdemanella sp.
CCACAATCGTGGTGCTATCTTTCTTGACGGTGATTTTCTTGGCTTTGCCTAAATCGTCGATCGTGATATCTTTAAGGGCCATGCCGAGGTCTTTGCTATAGAATTTGGCACCCGTCAAGATGGCGATATCCTGCAAGGCGGCCTTTTGGGCATCGCCGAATTCCGGGGCCTTGGTGGCCACGACGGTGAAGGTTCCGCGAATCTTGTTGACGATCAAAGTCGAAGTGACATCGCTATCGAGATCATCGGCGATGATAAGTAACGGCTTATGGGAATCAACCACGCTTTGGAGAAGAGGAACGACATCGTTGATGTTGCTGATCTTCATATCGGTAACGAGGATATAGGCGTCTTCGAGTTCGGCCGTCATCTTTTCGTTGTCGGTTACCATATATGGGCTGATGAAGCCTTTGTCGTATTCCAAGCCTTGGGAAATGCAAAGTTCGTTCTCAGAAGTTTTGGAATCGTCAACGGTAATAACGCCGTTTTTGCCGACTTTATCCATGGCCTCGGCGATGAGCTTGCCGATTTCTTCGCTGTGTGAGGAGACGGCGGCGATCGCTTCGATGTCTTCGTTGGTCTCCACGGGTTTGGAAATCTTTAACAGCTCATCGCTGACCGCTTTGCCGGCCTTTTCGATGCCCATGCGGACGAAGACGGGGTTGGCGCCTTTTTCGACGGCGTTGATGCCGCGATGGATCATCGCTTGCGCCAAGACCGTGGCCGTGGTCGTACCATCGCCAGCCTTTTCGTTGGTTCTGTTGGCCACTTCATAGACAAGTTTGGCGCCCATGTTCTCAAAATTGTCTTTCAATTCGATTTCGCGGGCGATGGAAACGCCATCTTCGCAAATGGCGGGGCTGCCATAGCCTTTGTCGAGAGCGACGTTACGGCCTTTCGGGCCCAAGGTCACTTTGACGGTGTTGGCAAGGACGTCGACGCCAGTAACCATCGCGTCACGTGCGCTCTTGCCTAATTTAATCTCTTTTGCCATATTCTTGATTCCTTTCTAGATGCTTATTCCTTGACGACGGCAAGGATGTCTTCGGCTTTGATCAGAAGATATTTATGATCGCCATCTTCATAATCGGTACCGGCATATTCGCGGTAAATGACGCGGTCATTGACGGATATGCCTTCGATTTTGTGAAGTTCTCCGTCCTCGAATTTGCCAGGGCCAATAGCTACTACCGTAGCAATATTTCCTTGTTTCTTTTCGGTCGTTAAGACAATCGATCCGATTTTCTTTTCGCTCGGAACCTTTTCGATGAGAAGGTAATCGTTGAGCGGTGTGATTTTCATATTTGTTCCCTCCTAAGGATACGATGTTATGATAATCATTGTTTTGGCACTGTCAAGTAGTGAGTGCCAAATATTTACAATTTAATTATTTTGCAACAAAAAACGGGCTTTTGCCCGTTTTGCGCTCCGATATAAACTTATTTTTTCTCGATTGTGCTATCCCGCGGAATCAAGTGGGCATCGAATCGATAGCTCTTATCGTTGAGTTCGCCGTTAATCAAATCGATAAGCATGTACATGGCCCGTTTGCCGACTTCCGACATGTCGATTTGCATCGACGATATCGATGGGCGGACGATATTGGCGTACTTAGTGCCCACCAAAGAAAGAATCTCCACGTCGTCAGGCACGCTTAAGCCGCTGTCGGTGGCGGCGTTTTCAATGGCCGCGGCGATGGAATCGCGATAGGCGATGAAATAACCTTTCCTCTCGCGTTTGAAATAATCGCAGAAATCATAATAGGTACGCGTATAGGAATCGTCGCAATTGACGATGTGATAAGGACGACCGAGCCGTTTATGAACGTCCATGAAGGCTTTTTCACAATGCATAAGCAAGCGACCGCCGTCATGAACATGAAGGAAGGTCATGCTCTTCTTATCGGGATTCGACGTGTCGTTATAATAATTGCTGATGATCGATTCGAGCAAATCCTCATATGAGAAGGTGATGCATCCAACCTTCTCCCCCACTAGGCGGTTATTGACCACGATCGTTGGGACGCTATAGGAATTGATTTTCATGATGTCCTCGGTGTCGAGCTCATCATCAAAGACGATGGCGCCGTCGACGTGGGTGGTGATGACCTTCTCGATCATCGATAAAGCTTCCTCGCGGGAATGGGAGGTGGTGAATAAGGTCAGCACAAAGCCCTTTTCCTTGGCCATTTCGCTAATGCCGTTAAGCATATTGGAAATATAGACATAATTAGCGCTGGGGATGATGACGCCGATGTTGGTCGTTTTGTTGGTGGCTAGCGCCTGAGCCAAACCGCTTGGCTTATAACCCAAACGGCGGATGGTTTCCTCCACTTTCGTGCGGGTTGGCTGTGTGACGTTCCCTTGCTTGTTGATGACGCGGCTAACGGTGGCGAGCGAAACGCCAGCCGCTTGAGCAACTTGGTAAATCGTAACGCGATCTTTTAGATTTTCCATGGTTAAACCCCTCTCTAATCACATTGTATGAAAAAATAATTGCATTGCAATGAAAATATTTTCAGATTTTGCAAAATCTTTCTAGCGAATCGGGAAAGGGACGATTTGAAGGCGATCGCTTGGATGGTCATAGCGCCCTTCCTTAGCTTGCGGCTTGCCATCGAGCATCACCAAATCGCCAGTGAAGCCGACGGTATCGTTCTTAATGAGGGAAGTGCCGACCCCATAGCAATCCACAGGCACGCCAAGGGCGGTCCATTCCTCTATTTTCTTGGCGTTAAAGCCGCTCGAAACGGTGATCTTCACCCACGAAAGGCCTTCTTTGTTCAAAGCGTCTTTCAAAGCGAAGATCAATTCCTTGCATACCCCATGCGGATCGAAGGAAGAGGTGTCTTTATCATCGAAATAATGATCGATCAAAGCCTTGGAAGTGTCGACGCGGATGCCACGAAGGACCTGCGGACCAAAATGCTTAGCCACTTTGATGGCGTCATAAACGACGTTGTTATGATAATCGATGAGGGCGGTCACCTTTTCGGAAGGGAAGGTCGCGTGATAGATTTCGCAAGCGCGGATGATGTCGCCGCCGCAAATCTGGATTAAAGCGTGCGGCATCGTGCCCATGCCCTTCACCCCCACCCATTCGCCTTGGGCGTCGGTAGAGAATTTTTTGATACCGGCCACATAGGTGGCATAGCCGTCGCCTTTTTGCGTCAGATAGTCGTCTTGGCGGTCGGCCATGGAAAAGGTATCGGTCCCCCGCAAGGCCTTCACGACGCGGTGGACATTGCTAGCCACCGACGTGCGGCGAGTGAGAATCCCATCAATCAAGGATTCCAAAAATCCGAAATCCTCGTATTTCCCAATTATTTTGAGAACCGGCTCGTTTGAAGAAATCATATCGCCATCATTAAGAGCGAGTATTTTAAGATTCTCAGGATGCCTAGCGAAGGTATGGATCAAGGCAATCG
>CAVKTU010000147.1:0-3402 GCA_963659395.1 Holdemanella sp.
CCTAAAAGGCTTAGATATGAATCATCCGAGGAGAAATGCACCAATAGCGGCAAGACGGCGTCGTTATAAGCCAGCGAGCCATCTAAATGCAAGGCGAAATCGTTATCATCCTTATAGAAAGCCAAAGAGGCCGCCATCGAAGACAACGAGCTCATCGATGCGGGGTCTTTATCGGCAAACGTGACGTCGAAGGACAATTCGCCATCTATTCCCTTAGTCGCTGAAAGACTATTGATGAATTTGCTAAGAACGCCATCGCCATCCGGCAATTCGCTCTTGGAGACGGTTTCATTATCCTTAGCCACCACGCCGCTAGGATCTTTCAAACACGGGTATAGCGAAGAGGAAAGCAAAAGCAAGCAAGCGCTAAATAAGCTCGCTTTCGCTAGTTTGAATTGTGTTATTTTTCGCCAAAAACCCATGCCAATATGGCCTCAATTCAATTAATGGGCGGTTCCTTGCTCAGCCGAGGCTATGACGCTCGAGATCGTTTGCGTCATCGTCTCGCTAACGGGATCGCCCGCTTCAATCAATTCCGCCGAGAAAGAGAAGTCGACGCGGACGCCGGCGAAGACAAAGGCTTGGAAGACGAGTTGCGTCAAATGCTCATCGTTATTGACTTTCGCCCCAAAGGAAGCCTTGATGACGTAATCGGTTTGGAACATCGCGCCGATGTTTAGGGTCATGCCGTAATCGTTGGTTTCGGCATCGTAGGAAGTCGATTCCAAAACGTCTTCGTAGGCCAATTTCGGCATGTCGACGGAAAGGCCGCCCAAGGATAAATTGCTATCCGATGAATCGATCATATCCAAATAATATGGTTGAACGTTCAAGACGTCGCCGAGGATGAATTTCAATAAATTCTCGGTGTTGGATAGATATTCTTTGCTGAAGGTCCCGGCGTTGCTTTCGTTCCAATCGATCTTTTTGCCATCGCTTCGATCTTGATCGCTGTCATAGCCGTGCTCGCCGAAGGGATTCTGCCCGACAAGATAGATCTGATCGTTCTTATAAACGATTTCAACGCTACGCCGATAACCTAAGAAGATGCTGTATTGGCTGTTGACGGCGGGAATAAGGGGGATATTCGACAATTTGGCGTAATATTCCCATCCGTTATCGGTGTATTGAGCCACGAAATCGAGGTCGATATGGATGATGTTGGCCGTCCAAAGGATGACATCGGCCGCGGCCGTAACGTGATAAACGTCATAATCGACGGCGGTATTGGTGGCCGCTTTAGCGAGGGAGGAAACATGAGAGAAATCGTTATATTCGCTTTCCTCATGAGAGAGATTCTTCACATTCTTATCATCGTATTGCCCAAAAGCCAAGGTAGCCCCCACCGTCACTTGCCCGAAATCGGTTGGGAGGAGTTCGAAGGAGGAGACGCTGTGCTTGACTTCCCCGTCTATATCGGCGCTTGCCTCGGAAGCGTAATTGATGGCAAAGCTAAGATCCTTGTCATAGCCCAAATCGGCGGCGTTGATGGTGAAGACGCTTTGCGTATCGGTAAAGGTGTAACCTTTTAAGATATCGAGCGACGCTAAAGCGCCATATCGGCCAGACGCGATTTCTTCGATGGTCGATGAAATGGCGATTTCACCGATGACGGAAGAGAAAGGAGAGACGAAGCGATTGGTGAATCTCTCGTTGTTCGATAAAGAAGAAACGAAGTCGATGAAATCGGAAACGCTGGAGATGTTTACCTTGGCCAAGGTGCCCTTCTTGGCGGTTTCATCGGCATCTTGATATTGCAAGCGAACGTCGGAGGAATTGAAATCGGCGGTAAGCAGATGGTTTTTGGACGGCTCGCTCACTTTGATTTTCCCCGTGCCGAGGTTTTCATTGGCGTCGAATTGCATGTTTCCTTGCAAGGAAATATCGGCGCCGTCTTTGATTTTGATGTCGCTATCCAAGGTGAAAGCCACTTTCTTGTCGTTAGCGATGCCGGAGACTTGATCGTAGATGTCAGGAAGCTTGTCTAAACGATTGAAGCCGCTTCTGACGAAGGTTTCATCCGCGTATTCATCAAGGGTTATGACGCCATTAAAGGAATAGTCTTTAAAGGAGATGTCGCTAAGTTCGATGCGAAGTAACTTAATGGCATTGACGCCTTCTTGACCGTTGCCGTCGATAGTGACGCTGATTTTCGCGTTATCGCCAAAGCCATAGCCCTTAAGATTGATGCCGGCGACGATTTTGTCATCGCTTGTCTTAAGATCGTCGATCGATTCGATGACTTGTTGATAATGCCCTTCGCCTATCGCTTTCATGACCTCGCTATCGAAGATGAAAGAGAAGAGATTCTTGGCTTTGTTAACGTCGAAAGAACTAGAACCATCATCAAAAGCGTTCGAAACGCGACCCATTAAAGCGTCTAACGTCAATTGATCCATCGACGCTTTGTAGATGCCGTTATAATCCAAGAAAGCCTCTTGAGGATTGCCGCCTTCGGCAGGGAGATAAGCGATTTGAACGTTCTTGGAACGAGTGTCGCTGATGGCGTCTTTGATATTAAGGCCCACGCGATAATCCTTGTCGGCCAAATTGATCTTGGCTAAGGCGCTTAAAGAGAGAGAATCGTCCTTCTTTTCTTCGTCCTTACCCCACTTATACGTCAAAGCGCCGTCGAAATTGACGTCGAATTTCTTCGCTTTGACGAAATTGGCGACTTTGCGGAAGACGCCGTTCATGTTGACGATGGACACATAATCGTCCTTATCCGAGGGAGCGTAGGAAGAGATGGCGCTAAGCGTCGGCGTCTTCATGTCCGTCGTAATGTCGAGATTCAAAGCGATATCGCCAAAAGCCAAAGAGGCTTTGACCGAAGTCAGGTTATACGAAGTGTCGCTGGTCATGTCGATGGCGTAGTCATTACCGCCATAAGTAATCGTGCACGTATAAGAATAGGATGAGGAGGTCGAGCCGGTTTCAACGAAGGATACCGCGATATCGGAAGCAGACGAAGCGTCACCGCTTATGCCGCTAAAAAGACCGCTGACCCACGAATAGAAGGAAGGATCGATCGTCACGGCGTCTTTGCCTAAAACCGAGATGAAATCATCGATTATTTGCTCATAAGTCGAAGAAAGGTATTTGTATTTGGCGCCCAAGACGGAAACATAGAGGTCGCTTCCGTCGTAATTGACGAGCATCGCCTTAGAAACGTCAACGATGCCGCTATTCGGAGTCGATAAGGTAACCGTCGTATCCAAATGGAATCCGATGTGCTTGGTATCCGGCATCGAAAGCAAAAGCTTCGACCCTTTAGCAAGACTTACCACATTAGTGGTTTCGTCAATCCCGTCGTTGTCAGGGAAGGTGACGCTTAATTCGTTGATGCTAGCCTGCATGCCCGACATGTCGGTCAAGGCAGCCATAAAACGATCGGCGTTAGAA
>CAVKTU010000148.1:0-3364 GCA_963659395.1 Holdemanella sp.
CAACGGCACAATGTCTTATTATCGAGACCGTTACGGCTTGGAAGCGGATGGGGTCTTGCGCTTAGAAGATGGGCGTTATGCGCTGATTGAATTCAAAATGGGGGATGAGTCGGTCGCGCAAGGAGCGGAGCATCTCCTGAAAATAGAGAGACTTATCGAAGAGCACAACAAGGAAATCGGCGACGTTGCGCCAATCCGCAAACCTGATTGTAAAATCGTCATCAAAGCCACGGGGTATGGCTACCGTCTTGACAACGGTGTTTTGGTAATCCCCATCGGATGTCTAAAAGACTGATGCAATCGCCTTTTGGGAAAGGCCTTATCGGATGAGCGGACCTTTTCTCCTCTTTTCTGGAACGCTCGTCTAAATGTAGGCGCATTTTAATCATCAAAAAATCTCTTTGTGATGCCGTAGCGTTAACCATAATTTATTTGTTTTGCTCCATTAACTTGCCTATAAGTTCATTTAGCGGAGCGAATGCGATAAAACGACAAAATGGATTGCTGTTAAGGAACGCTTCTAATGATGACAGCACCCGCAAGGAGTGCGGATGAAATCCAAAAGCTCATCAACGTATTCGCGGTTGATTTGATACATGCCTCCGTCTTTTCTTATTAGCGGCCCCTCTTCCATGATCTCAAGAGAATCGCCCAAGGTCTTTTCGTCATCGCCCGTGATGGCGAGCAAGTCATCGAATGATAGTCCATCCCTTAGATAAAGGAATTTGACGATCTTCACACGTGAGGGATCGCTAAGAATAAGGAATTTGGCGGCGGCTTCGTCTTTGTGCATGGTCTTTCTCTTAAGCGCTAACAATTGTCGATGAATGCCTACAAATCGCAAGCGAAGCGCTGTCAAAAGAGGCTTCCTTCCCTTGTTTTCTTATCTCAAAAGCGCTGTCATGCATATGGATAAACTTTCTTATTCGATTTGTGCACTTTGCACAAGACAAATCTATTCGATATGATTAAACTACTCGTAACGCACAAAGGAGAACAACATGCCTCTATTCAAAAAGAAGAAGTCCGAGGAAAACAAACTCGGCCTTCACGTCGTCACTCGCGATGAGATCAAAGCCAGACAAGAGGAAATCGCCGCCCTCGAAGGGGAAGGCGAGCCCAAGGATTTGGCTTACGTCTCCCTTCGCCACGTCGATAAGGTCTACGATAACGGCGTCCAAGCCGTCTTCGATTTCACCTTAGACATCCAAAAGCAGGAATTCATCGTCTTCGTCGGCCCTTCGGGATGTGGCAAATCGACCACCCTCCGCATGATCGCCGGCCTCGAAGACATCACCAACGGTTCGTTATATATCGATGGGGAATACGCCAACGACAAATCGCCGAAGGACCGTGACATCGCCATGGTCTTCCAGAGCTACGCCCTATATCCGCATATGACCGTCTATAACAACATGGCCTTCGGTTTGAAGATCCGCCATCTTCCTAAGCAAGAGATCGACGAACGGGTCCATGCCGCCGCCAAGATCCTTCAAATCGAGCAATTCCTCGACCGTAAGCCCAAAGCCCTTTCGGGTGGCCAGCGTCAGCGTGTCGCCTTAGGGCGCGCCATCGTTCGTAACGCCAAGGTCTTCTTGATGGACGAACCTCTCTCCAACCTCGATGCTAAGCTCCGCGTCCAGATGCGTAGCGAGATCATCAAATTGCACGAATCCCTAGGCGCCACGACGATTTACGTCACCCACGACCAAACGGAAGCCATGACCATGGCCTCCCGCATCGTCGTCATGAAGCTCGGCTATATCCAACAAATCGGTACTCCGATTGAGATCTACAATCACCCCGCCAACCTCTTCGTCGCCTCCTTCATCGGCAGCCCCGCGATGAATTTGCTTAAAGCCAATTACGAGAAGGGCGTCCTTAAATTCTCGAGCGGCTACGAAATCAAATTAAGCGCCGAGGCCAAGAAAGCCCATGAGGATTTCTATGCCAAGCGCGCCGTTGAAATCAAAGAAGAACTTGAGAAAGCCAAGGCTGAGTGGGAGAAGAAGAAGGTGGAATGCGACGCCGATCCGAAGCGCGCCGCTAAGATCGCCTCCCTCGAAGAAAGCCTTGAAAGCCTTAAGGCGAGCACGCCAGAGTCAGGCAAGGAGGAAGCGCATGATAATCGCATCGCCGACATGTCCGCCCGCATCGCCGCCCTCAAGGAGCCCGATGAGGAGCTCGCCAAGAAAATCGCCCTTCTTAGCGATTCCCTCTCTAAGATCAATGCCGCCATCGAAAGTGGGACCCATCCCGTCATTTATGGCATCCGTCCTGAGGATATCCATGAAGGCGATGAGGCCCACGCCGCCAAATATAAGAGCGATCCTTTCGAGATCACCGTTTCCGTCGCCGAGCTTCTTGGCCACGAATATTACGTCCATACCGATCTATGCGGTACCGACGTCATCGCCAAGATCCCTCTTACTCACCCCATCAAGAGCGGCGACAAGATGAAAGTCCTCTTCGACTTCCCGAAGGCCCATATCTTCGACCCCGAGACCGAAAAGAGAATTTATTAATCGCGTTTCAAACGAAAAGACCGCCGGTGGCGATGGCCATGGCGGTCTTTTTATGATGCGCTCAATTCCCTGAAATATTTTTGCGAGAACGCCAGGGATTATTATGTGATCTTCACCGGTTCTTTGCTCGGTTTGACGCTATCTAAGGGCTTCCCGGTTGGCAAAGTGGATTTCATCGACATGGGGGGCCGATGACTTTCTCGGAATTCTTGCTCGCCAATGGCGATACAAACCTTTGCGAATATATGGCTAGGATAGACAAAATAGACCACATTTATCATGTTTTCATTAGTGACAAAACGTTGTAATATATTATCAACAAAAATGTTGACAACAAATTTGTTAGAAAGGAATAAGCATGATCGTAGGTCGGAAAAAGGAATTGGCTCTCATCGGGACGAAACTCCAAAAGGACGGATATGAGCTAGGCGTTATTTATGGCCAAAGGCGAATCGGAAAGACGTCTATCATCCAGGAAGCTATCCGTCCGTATCGCCATCTTTATTTTTTGGCGCGCGAAGATAACTATCAAAGCAACCTACGATATTTTTCGGAAGAATATCGGAAATTCATCGGCGCTCCGTCCGCTTTCGCCTTTTCCTCTTTCGATTCCCTTTTCGACGCGATTCTCGCCGACATCAAGGAAGGCAAGCTCGTCATCGTCATCGACGAATTGCCCTTTTTGGCGAACGCTTATCCGGGATTCGTCTCCTATTTGCAGGGATTTTGCGATAAATGCAAAAGGGAGGGAAGGAACATAAAGCTGCTTTTATCGGGCTCTAATATGTCCTTCATGCTCGATTTGCTTGATAATAAAGCGAAGCCGCTCTATCAAAGGG
>CAVKTU010000149.1:0-3351 GCA_963659395.1 Holdemanella sp.
GTCTTTGACGATGAAAGACGGCTTGGAATAGCTTTTTTTATAGGAAGTCTTGATGCGGTTTATGCCGGTCGCGAAGACTTCGACGATGCCGAGGCGGTGAAAAACGTTGGCGATGACGGGGTTTCTCAATACCGAAAAATCGCCATCTAGGTATTGCTCTTTGCTGATTCCTGCCGGCAATCCGCCCGGCGAGCAAATCGAAATGTGATCGGGGCACATCGTTATTTTGGTGTTCGCTTTGACGTCATATGTGCGATGGATCAAAGAATTGGCGACGGCTTCGCGAAAGGCTTCTTCCGGAATCAGAACCTTCTTTTCGCGGAGGGCGCCTTTGATTTCCTCATACGAATAATACCTTTCGAACACTTCGATCGCGGAAAAATATTGCTCGACTAGCGAGCACCCGTAGAAGCCATATCTTTCTTTTATGATGTTTTCGTTTTCGCCGAATATGGCGATGTCTAGCCCTGGGAAGGAATTGGTATCGGCAAGTAAAGCGGCGGCGTTGTTATAACCGTCCTTGTCGCTATATAGCTCAAGCGTCTTTAAGACGTCCAACGAGAAGTTTTCTAGCCCCATTCGTTTCTTTAGCTGCGTTTCGATCAACGAAAAGGAAAGGTTTTCTTCGTTGCATGGTAAGGCCTCGTAGTAGATTCTTTTGCCAAGAAGGACAAGCCTTCTTAATTCTAAGTCGTCGCATTCTATGGTGGAGGTGTCGTTTCGTTTGAAGGCTTTGCCGTGATATAGATATGGTTGGCATTCCCCTTTATAGACGGTGAGGGCAATCGTTCCGTCCTGGTTGCTCGCTAAGGAATATTCCGGTTGGGGCGTGATGGAATCGTTTATTTGGTTTTCGAGGTTTTCTCGGAAGGATTTCTGATCTTGAATCGGTTTGATTTGATAATCATCGGCGATTCCGAAGATGATTCGGCCGGTGTGGTAATTCGCGAAGGCCGATACGGTTTTAAGATAGGACTTCGTCGTGTTTTCCTTGTATTCTAGATATTTGTTTTCTTTTTCCATTGCTGCTCCTCCATATAAATTATGTCTCGTTGCAAGCAAAAATGCAACGAGGCAGGCTCGTTGCAAAAAAGAATGAAACGAGCCGTTCGTGCGTACCAAAAGAAAAGGCCCGCATCGCGCGAGCCTTCTTTAAGGTAATGGATGTTATTCGATATTGGCCTTGCCGACGGAACCGAAGAGCTCCATTTTCTCTTTGACTTTCGCTTGGATGGCGAGGAAGCCTGGCTTAAGAAGCTTACGGGGATCATAGCCTTTGGATTCGTTATCGGCGGTGGGAGAGGCTTTGCCGGCCGCGCAATAATCGATGGTGGCTTGCGCGAAGACGAGTTGGCAATCGGTGTTGACGTTGATTTTGCTCATGCCGTCGTGAATGGCGTGTTTGATTTGGTCATCGGGGATGCCCGTGCCGCCATGGAGAACGAGAGGGATGCCACCCGTGGCTTTGGAGATGGCTTCGAGGGCATCGAAATGGAGTCCTTTCCAATTGGTGGGGTAGATGCCGTGGATGTTGCCGATGCCGGCCGCTAAGAAATCGACGCCCAAAGCGACGATCTTTTGGCATTCGTTAGGATCGGCGACTTCGCCATCGGCCGTCACGCCGTCTTCGGTGCCGCCAATCGCGCCGACCTCCGCTTCGATGGAGAGGCCTTTATCATGGGCCAAAGCGACTAATTCTTTGGTCTTCTTGACGTTTTCCTCGAAAGGGAAATGCGAGCCGTCGAACATGATCGAGGTGAATCCGGCCGCGATGCAGGCTTTGGCGCCTTCGTAGGTGCCATGGTCAAGATGCAAAACGACGGGCACGCTAAGATTGAGACTTTCGTCCATGGCTTTCACCATGGCGGCGACGACTTTGAAGCCGCCCATGTATTTGGCCGCTCCTTCGCTGACGCCTAAGATAACTGGCGACTTAAGCTCTTCCGCCGTCAAAAGAATGGCTTTCGTCCATTCTAGGTTGTTGATGTTAAATTGTCCGACCGCATAATGGTTCTCATGCGCGATTTTCAACATCCTCGTTGCGTTTACTAACATATTCTTTCCAAACCTCCTAGTTCGGTGGCTTTATTTTAGGCTTTTCGGGCCCGTGCTTAAAGGTATTTTCAAACGAATGGGGAAGCTCTTTATCGCTAAGCGATTCCAAGGGAGGGAAGAGGGGAAGCGCGACTAAAAAAGCCTTCCCGAATAAGAAGGCTTTGTTGGCGGATCGTCTCTTTATTTGTCTTCGTAGAAATGCGTGTGGGAGGTGACCCATTTCCTCATCTTGATCGATAACCAGAAGGCGTAGATGCCAAAGGTTATGATGCTAAGCAATAGCCAAACGATGTATTTGCCGAATAATTGGATGCCTTTGCCG
Organism: Holdemanella sp.; assembly: GCA_963659395.1. GTDB lineage: Bacteria > Bacillota_I > Bacilli_A > RFN20 > CAG-826 > UBA4951. The sequence goes on from CAVKTU010000149.1 coordinate 2,378, forward strand.
TCGAAAGCCTCGCGCTTGCCGTTGATGACGGTATGTTTGCTTTCCCAATTGATGACGAGGCATTCGGCCCAAGGATAAGCGATTCCCAAAGTGAAGAGGGTGATGAGGAAGCCGAGGATGTTATAGCCGATAAGCTGGAGCAAGCGGCCGTCGAATTTGGATTTGATCTTCTCTTCTTCTGGTGTCGCCTCAGCGAAATTGGTGTGGGAGATGACCCATTTCTTCATTTTGATGACAAGCCAGAAGGAATAGATACCAAAGGTTATAAGAGTAAGCAATAACCAGACGATGTATTTCCCGAATAGTTGGACGCCCTTGCCGTCGAATTTAAGGCGACGGCCATTGATGACGGTGTGTTTGGCCACCCATCTTTCCACGAAGCAAACCGACCACGGATAGCCGATCCCAAAAGTGATGCCGGTGACTAAGGCACCCAAAATCCTCCAGCCGATGAGCTGCAATAAACCGCCATCGAATTTGGATTCGCCTTCGTGAGAAATCGGCTTGGCCGTTTGCGACAATTCGGCGATTTTCTTGTTGATCTTATCGGCTTTTTCCGCATCGCCGTTTTTATTGGCTTCATCTAATTCCACCCTCAATGCGGCAAGTTTCTCTTCGTCGGTTAAACGGACTTTCTCGGGGCACTTAACGGACAATTCCAAAGACTGGTAAAGCCCTTTGGACCCTAATCCGAAGAAGAGAAGGGCGGCGGTTTCGAAAACGATGCAGATGATCGAAACGATCATCGCCTTTTCGGGATCGTTATATAAGAAGAAGAGGCAGGGGACATCGCAAAGGCAAGAGGTGGCCACGATAAGGTCAAAGAGGAGAGGCAATGACAAGATGCCGATATTAAAGAGGTTCGTTATCTTCTCTTTCTTTTTGAATAAAATTAACAAGATGATTTCCACGATGAGAAGTAGCAATGGGAAGACGAATAACAGGGGAGCGGAACTGCTCCTCATGCCATAGCC
>CAVKTU010000150.1:0-3325 GCA_963659395.1 Holdemanella sp.
TCGTCGGCATGCGGTATTCGGGAATTTTGATGTTACGGGCCATATAGGCTTGGAAGCTATGGCCGAATTCATGGGTCAAGACATCGACGTCGCCGCTTGTGCCGTTGAAATTAGAGAAGATGATAGGGCATTTATGCACGGGGAAATAGGTCATATAGCCACCGCTTTGCTTGCCGGGCTTAGCATCGAGGAACATCAAATGGTGTTCATCCATGAAGCGGAAGAAAAAGGAAGTGTCGGGCGATAAGGCGTCATACATTTTCTTGGCGGCTTCCACTTTCTCGGCGGTGCTTCCTTTAGGCAAAGGATTGCCGTCGACGAAATGAACGCCGATATCGGTGATATGCGGTTCTTTGATGCCCAAATGCTTAAGTTGTTTCTTGACGATTTCGTTAACGAATGGCGTGACGACTTCATGGATTTGCTCGCGGTAATTGGCCACCATCTTGGCGTCGTAATCGAAACGGTTCATGCGGATATAGCCGAGTTCGACGTAATTCTTATAGCCAAGCTTCTTGGCCATTTGGTCGCGGACCTTAACCAATTCGTCGTAGATCCCTTCCAATTCGTCTTTCCGCGTTTCCAAATAGCCGTAATACGCTTTTTCTGCCTCTAAACGCGTTTGGCGGTCTTTGTCGGAAAGGAATTTGCCCATCTGAGGGAGATTATATGTTTCGTCACGGAAAGGAACCTTGATGGAAGCGATGGCCGCATCGTAACGCATCTGCAATTCGTTTTCCTTTTGGGCCTCCGCCACCACTCTTTCGTCAAAGGCTTTGAGGGAATATTCATACATGGTGAAGAGGAAAGAGCCCAATTTCTCTTCTAATTCCTTGCGGTAGGGAGAGGCAACGAATAATTTGGTGAAGCCCTGCGTTTCCAAAGAGATGAGAGGAAGCATCTCATTGATCTTGTTCATCGCCTTCTCGTATTTCTTATTGGTCGTATCCAAACTGAAAAGGACTTGGATATGCGTGAGATCATCCGCCACCTTATCGTTTAATTTGCTCATCTTCTTATAGGCGAGCAAGCTTTCTTGGGCGCTTTTGGCCTCCTTTAGCTCCGCGATGATGGAGGACATCTTTTTCTTGATGCTCTCTAGGGAAGGGAAATGGAATGCCCAATCCTCGAATTTCTGTAATTCTTTTGCCATAATTTTATTTCCTTTCTATTTTCCTAAATTGAATGTCCTTCGCCTTTGTCGCTTTTCTTTTGTTCAAGGTCATCGGCAACATCGGAAGCACTTCCTCCGATAGCCGTAAGAAACCGTTCTTTACGCCTGGCGCATAATCGTAGGCGAGATATCCTTGGCGTTCTAACGTGGCGATCATGAGCTTAATGGATTTCGACCTTTTGCTAGGCAAATAGCCGAAGGAATCCGCTTCCCATAAAGCGAATGGCACGGTGGCCGAGCCGGTTAATAACGACACCAAGCCATCTTCGCTCATCTCATAGCCCAAACGATTGGCTTCAGCAACGGCGAAGAGGAGATGAATATGCCGAAGGGGTATCTTTTTCTTCTTCTCCACGAACGGATTATAAAGCAAAACCACGATAATGGAACGCGAAAAAGAAGGAAAGGCATCGTATTCCTTGAAAGGAAGGTGGCAGGAAACTAGAATACAAGGCGTTATGGAAGACATTGAAAAGCAAATCGACATCGTATTAGACAAAATCCGCCCTTTCTTGCAACGGGAAGGCGGCGACGTGGAATTAATCGGATTCAAAGACGGGGTCGTCTATATCCGCATGGTCGGAGCGTGCGAAGGCTGCGCTTATGTCGATCAGGATATCTCTAGCGGCGTCGAGGTCATCCTAATGGAGGAGGTGCCGGGAATCATCCGCTGCGACGCTTCCATGAATGTGCCTGAAGACGTCATGAACGCCTATATCGAGCGCAAAAAGCAAGAAAACGCCAATAACATCCAATAACGGGCTTAGAAAAGCCTGTTTTTTATATCGTTAAGCAAGATGTAGCCGTCATGGTTATAAACGTCCTCGCGGTTATAGGCGTAATGGCTGCCATCGGGTTTGATCATAAGGCCGCCCGCTTCGGAGACGATGAGATCGCCCGATGCGACGTCCCATTCTTTAGTGCCGCCGCTAAAGCGATAGAACATCTCGGCCTCGCCTTTGGCGATGGCTAGGAATTTGGTGGCCGCCCCCAAAACCCGCACTTCGGCTATTTCTTTTTCGTGACGCCCGATCAATTCCTTTTCCTTCTCCACCGAAAAGCTTCTTGATAATAGGCAAATATAAGGCGTGGTATGGCGATCGCTCACCGACAAACGGCGCAATACGCCATCTTTGTCCTTAAGGTATGCCCCCGCCCCTTTAATGGCATATGCCAGTTCGCCTTTCACGGGGACGTTAATCACCCCCACGACGATCTCATGCTTATACGCCAAGGCGATATTGGTGGTGAATTCGTCGTTATGATGGACGAATTCCTGGGTGCCGTCGACCGGATCGACGATGAAGACATAATCGTTAGAAAGCCGCTCTTTGGTATCCTTGCTTTCTTCCGTCAAAAAGGCGTATTCGGGGAATTTCTTATGAAGATAGGAGCGGATGATGGCATCGGCCTCCTTGTCCGCTTTCGTGACCACCGAATGGTCCTCTTTCAAATCGACGGCGAAATCGGTGTGATAGATTTCCAATATCCTCTTTTGGGCCAAAAGGGCCGCTTCTTGCATCGCTTTTAATTCTTTTTCCCACATATTTTTACTCCAAAAACCAATTGTTTATCGCATAGGCCACGCCGTCATCGTGGCAAGAAAGGGTCACTTTCTTGGCCGCATCCTTGCATTCGGGGATGGCGTTGCCCATGGCGATGCCATAAAAATCCTTAAGCATCTCGATGTCATTGCCTTCGTCGCCGAAAGTGACGATATCATTATAATCGGATATGCCGATTAACGAAGCGAGTTGAGAGATGCCATAGGCTTTATCCACCTTCTTTTCCATATATTCGCAGAACCTAGGGGTGCTTCTAACGCTAGTTAAGCCTTCTGGGGCGGGACGCTTCATCAAATCGCTAACCAAGGCGATATCCTCGCTCACCGCCATGAATTTCATGATACGGTCGGTCGGTTTTAAAGGATTTTCCTTTAATAAACGCATGGGAACGTGATTCCATATCCCCTCGTTACGAAGGGCCAAGGAATTTTCGAATCCGCAAACCTCGGTAGCGGTAAAGCAATAGATGTCCATCCCCCTTTCAATCAAGGAAAGATGGTCATCATGGAATTTTTCAAAAACGGCAAAAGGGAACCCGTTATCGTATATAAGATGGCCCTGGTTATCGTATACCCCCGCCCCGTTT
>CAVKTU010000151.1:0-3305 GCA_963659395.1 Holdemanella sp.
TAGACATGAAGAAGATCCCCAATGGGGACGGCACCCACGATTACAGGATGCACATAGTGATAACGGATAGGAGGCTTGGAGAATGATAATAAGGACGCTGGACATGCAGGAGGCGGCCGTGAGCGACCCACGCGGCGATTTCACCGTCCGCCTCGGCCAAGACGACCCGACGATCACATACGAGGAATACGTCGTCTATTTCATGTGCCGCTACAGCAGCGGCTACGAATACGTCGACCCCGACGACGAATACCGCTGGTGGCGAAGAAAAAGCGATCTGCTTGACGCCGAATGGCACCGCCTCTCGGCCAGCAAAACGCACAAAATCGAGATCGCGCATAGCTGGGACGAGATCTTCCCCAAATACAGGGAGGAGATCGGCGAGGAGGATTTCGAGAGGTTCAGGAAGCTAAGCGACAAGGATCTCGGCCCGGAAGGCGAGATCGTTGATAAGACGTTTAAATGAACATCGTCATATAAATCGGCAAATAAACAACGTTCCCCCGTTCGTAAATCGTTCTATTATTCGAAAAGACATATCCTTTCTTAATGTGATAATCTGGGTTCTTTAAGAATTTACTCAACGCGCTATGGATGGTATAGTCCTTGCCCGATTTAACCTCTAAAGGAAGAACGGAAAGGCTCTCGTAATCGTCAATCAGGAAATCCACCTCCCCGTTTGCTTTGTTGTCATAATAGAAGAGATTATGGCCGTGAGCCGCCAATTCGCTAGCGACCACCGCTTCGTATACCGCGCCCAGATTCACGCTTCGAACGTCGCCAAGAACGGCTTGGACATTGTTCTTATATAAAATATTTGTAAAGAGGCCGACATCATTAAGATATAGCTTCAAAAGGTTCTTGCCGGACGATTCGATAAGAGGGAACGTTGGAGACGATAAGGCCCTAACGCCTAAGGCGATGCCGGCGCTGATTAAATAATCGAATTCGTCTCGGTAAGAGGAATATCGCTTGCCTTTTTTATTCTCAATATCCTGAACGACGATCCTTTTCTTTTTGTTTTCCAAACTAGAAGGAATTAAATCATAAATGCGTTTGATTTTAAGTTTGTGTTCTTGGTCGTATTTGCCAGCGTCGTCGCCATAATATTCCAGAATATTGCTTTGGATTTTACGGACTTCGACGATGTTTTTCTTTGTAACGAAGCAATCGACGGCCTCTGGCAGTCCGCCTATCAGCAAATATTTCTTAAACAAGCCCAAAACCTTATTATGCGTCGCCTCATCTAAGCTTTCTCGCTTATCAAATTTTTCCTTCAAAGAGGCGAGAGCAAGACGCCCTAAGCCATTCGCCCACAAGAATTCCTCAAAATCCAAAGGATACATGGGAACAACGTCGATGCTTCCCATCGGTATCGAAGGCGTTTTCATAAGGGTGACGCCAAGCAAAGAGCCACTACAAATATAGGTGAAACGATCGTCTTGTTTTAAGAATTTAAGCATCGTCAAAAATTGCGGATATTGCTGGATCTCGTCAAGAAAAACAATCGTGTTTTCCTTTTCTTTCATCTTTTCGCCAGCCACTATACTTAACTTGAAATAAAAATCGTCTTTGTTGCCGACATCTGCAAATAGCTTATCGCTCAGAAAATCCTCGATGAAATTAATTTCAATATAGTTGGGGAATCTCTCCTTCAACAATTCCTTGGCGACATGGCGGATGATATACGATTTGCCAACTTGCCTAGCGCCGTCAACGACCATAATCTTGTCCGAGCCATTCTTTAGATAACCGATTAGCCGTTCTTCAATCTTCCTATGTAACATCCACCAATATCCTCCTAACACTTAAATATTACGCTTTTACCATGTAGAGAATACTTTGTTTTTACACTTTTCGCATAAATTTATAATTACATAAATACACTTATCCGAATTTAGTTGCATGAAAAGCCAAAAGAAATTTACTTACGATCAACAGGCTAAGCTAAGCAAAAAGGTTGCCTATTTTATTTGTGGTATATTGGTATTGGGCTCATGAAGGATGAATATGTTGGGAAAATATTGATTATAATATTTACAAAACTTATTTAAGTCTATACCTTGCTTGACATTTTTTAAAATTGTAAGTTGACTTCTTTTCTTCGTTCGATTATATTGATGGCATGGATGAAGAAAAGAAAAACGAAGAACGGAAAGTCCTGACATACGACACCGGAATCGACGAGAACGAAGACAAGCACTGCGACCGCTGCGGCTGGTTCGTGAACGATTACGACCGGCACAAGGCGAGGCCGGTGATGCTCTCGGAAAGCGAAACCCTGGATCCCAAATGGCTCGACAGGGACCTGCATCTGGAGAGGATCTCGGCCGCCGAGTTCGCCGACGAGTTCATAAAGAGGAACCCGTACTCCAAAGCAGATTACGATAAAACGATGTTCGCCGACGTCCTAAGATACAGCCGTAACAGAGACGACGAGCTTAGTTGCAAAGTCATCCAAATGTATCTCCGAAACGAAGTTGTGACCCCCGGCCATAGCGAAAGGGAGATCTGCATGATGATCACGAGGATGCAGCTCGGCATATGCCGATTCAAGATCAATAAAACGATAACGCTGTATCGGGGCGAATCGGGGAAGCCGGACAGCTTCCGCGTAAAGCAATTAGACGCCATCTACGAAACGTGGAAGGCGACTGGGAAGCCGGTCAAAGTGGAGGAGAAAGGCTTCCTGAGCCTCACCCGCAGCGTCGAAACGATGAACATATACGCTGACAGCGAGAGCAACGGGAAATGCCATATCTACATCGCCGCCACGGTCGACGAGGGGATATACGCGTTGCCTTTGTCGGAAAAGATGGGCACGGCCGCCAACGGCATCGACAAGGAGGTTTTGTTGCCTTGCGGAACGGAGTACTACATCATAGACATGAAGAGAATCCCCAACGGGGACGGCACCCACGATTACAGGATGCACATAGTGATAACGGATAGGAGGTTGGAGAAATGATCATAGACGTGATGAAGATGCAGGGGGCGGCTTTGGACGGCGACGAGGAAAGCGCCCTCGACTACAGGATCGGGAGGGACGACCCGACGATAACCTATGAGGAATTCGTCCTCTATTACATGTGCCGCTGCAACAGCGGCTACGAATACCTCGATCCGGATTGGCAGTTCGGCTGGTGGAACAAAAATGATTCCATCATCAATTCCTGGTGGAACAAAATGGCGGCCAGCAAAACGCACAAAATTGAGATCGCTCACGGCTGGGACGAGATCTTCCCCGAATACAGGGAGAAGATCGGCGAGGCGAATTTCGAGAGGTTCGGGAAGCTGAGTGACAA
>CAVKTU010000152.1:0-3296 GCA_963659395.1 Holdemanella sp.
CCGCGATATGGGGAAAGTGTTGATTTTGTTGTCCACTTTCCGGGGTACACTTTATGGATTACCGGAGATTTCTATAATTCTGCGTTCAAGATGGCTGAAAAACGCGCGATATTGACGACAAATGTTGATAATAGCGCGTCTACAACGAATTCTAGTACCAATCAGTATGCTTGCGAAAACACGAATGATAAAGTTTTCTTGCTCAGCTATAGAGATTATCTAAATTCGAGTTATGGGTTCTCTACATCCACCTCATCCTCTTCGAGCAGGTTATGTCAACCAACAGATTACGCACTTGCTAATTATTGTTATGCGTACAACGGGAATTGCTATTATTGGACCCGTTCGCCGTACTCTGGCTATTCCAGCAGCGCGTGGAGCGTCTACGACGACGGCGACCTCGACGGCGACGGCGTCTACGGTTCCAGCAGCGCCGTCCGCCCAGCTTTGAACGTCAATCTTTGAATCCATCCGCTTGGCCAATCTTATCCGTCAGGCCAAGCGGCGAACGCGAAATGAAAAAGCAAGTATCGGAGCTTTACGTGATTACGGCGGCCAAGCGGCTGGTGAGCTATTTGGTTGACATCGCGGAGAAGTCGCCTAAGAAATACCGCCATACCCATTTGGCCAAAGTCCATGAGACGGCCTATGACCTTATAGACAAACTGGTTAGGGCGAATGAAACTAAGCTAGGCGATCCAAGGAGAAGGGAATTCCAAAGGGAAGCCCTTCATGACATCAAGATGATAGGGTATCTATCCAATCTAGGGAGGGAGATGAAATGCTATACGGCTCATCAGAATGAGCATGTGAGCGGTTTATTGGCTGATTGTTATAACGCCTTGGTCAAATGGGTCGAATCCGATGAGAGGCGTAATAATAATGGGTGATTGCTACACGGGCTCCGTTTGGTTTGCGTTGGTCGATTCGCCGAACTCTGACAATTCCAACAACGCGTGGAACGTCAACAACGACGGCAACCTCAACAACAACAACGTCAACAATTCCAACAACGCCGTCCGCCCAGATTTGGTTCCATTAGCAATAAGCTAATACAGTTCGCAAGGCTAGAGCCAAGCGCCGTAGGAAATCAAAGGAGCAATTGACCCGGGTAACACCGAAATTGGGGCGCTGTTCCATCGACTAGAAGCGATTCGATTTGATGGATGCAGCATGTGCTCGGCGCCCCCCCAAAAAAACAAAAAACAATGCAATTCGAGGATATCTTCACTTTCGAGAATCTGCTTAAGGCACACTATAAATCCCGCAAAGGGAAGCGGTATAAGAAGGAAGTCATCCTTTTTGAAGACAATTTGTTGGTTAACATCGAAAACCTTAGAAGAAGGCTACTGAATCACACATATCGCATCGTTTCCTATAACCAGTTCACGATATATGAGCCTAAGAAAAGAGAGGTGGCCGCTTTAGCGTACGAAGATAGGGTGGTGCAGCATTGCTTTTGCGACAATTATTTAACTCCCTTACTAAACAATAGGTTGATTTTCGATAATGCGGCTTGTCGAAAAGAGAAAGGAACGGACTTCGCTAGGAACAGGGTCGCCGAATTTCTTCGTTCCTTTTATGGGAAGCGAGGATTAGACGGTTACGTCCTAAGATTTGATATCCATCATTATTTCGAGGAGATCGACCACGAGATACTGAAAGGCAAAATAAAGAGGATTGTGAAAGATGAGATGATCGGAAGCTTTTGCGTGATGATAATCGATTCGTTTCATAAGGATGTCGGCAAGGGATTGCCGCTAGGCAACCAAACCAGTCAAGCCTTTGCTCTTTATTATCTAGACGGAATCGACCGGCTGATTAAGGAGAAGTATCGCATTAGATATTATTCGAGGTATATGGATGACGGAGTGGTGGTTCATGATGACCTTAATGAGCTTAAGTTGCTTCTATTAGACTTGGGGAGCGCATTGAAAAGTCTCTGCTTGTCGCTTAATAACAAGACGGTGATTACGCCGATCACCAACCAATTTGCTTATTTAGGCGTCAATTTCCGATTGTCGACTAGCGGAAAGGTCCTTAAAACGGTCAATCACAAGAAGAAAGCGCGGATTAAAAGATATCTTGCATCTACTAAGAAGAGCGATGATGCCGTTCAATCTCTAACGTCTTATTTGTCGAAATTCAATGAACGTTATTTCGTAAGACGACACTTAAAAGCTGGTTAAGGAAAATCCGGCTGATAATTCGCACCTGCGTTAGAGGTTTAGAATTGTTATTTTGGGAACGTTAAAGCAAAAAGATAGCATCGGCGCCTGCGTTATATTTTGTCGAGACTGTTGCCGTCGATTAAGAATCTATAGAAATCTAAATAGTAGATGCCGTTTTTGTCGTATCCATCATATAAGTTGTCGTAAACCATAACGACCTTTTTGAATGAATCGTCGATGCGCAGCAAGCTTTTGATTTCCCTTTCTTTCTTGTCTTGGTCGTCGATGGAATAGGCCGATTGAATGTAAATTCGTTTGCTCCCCTCGTTGGCGACGAAATCAGTTTCCAAATATTTCTTGAGCTCTTTGCCTTTCGCCTCATTTTCGTCTTTAACGGTTTCTCTCGTTTCGACTTGCCCAACATCAACCGAATAACCACGGCGTCGGAGTTCGTTATAGATGATGTTTTCCATTAAATGCGTTTTTTCCACTTGTCTATAATCAAGCACGTTGTTTCTTATGCCGACGTCTTCAAAATAGATTTTATATGGCGTCGAAATATATTTAGCGCCTTTGATGTCGTATCTAAGGGCTTTTTTGAGCATAAATATTTCTTCAAAATGATCGATGTAATTGGCGATAGTTGATTCGCTGATTGAAGAGTGTTTTATACTAAAAAATCTTGCCGCTATTTTTTTCGGATTTATCAAAGCGGCCGTAGAAGAGGCCACAAACAAAAGCAAATCGTTGAGGTCGTTAACGTCTTTGATTCCGTATCTTTCGACGATGTCGGCGATATATGTTTCTTGAATTTGGCTCTTAATGTAAGTCCTCTTGTTTAAGTCCGTTTTGGCCAACACCGCCATGGGAAGGCCTCCATAAATCATATATTTATTAAGGGCCTCTCTTGGATCGTCATCATAATATTTCCAACATTCGGAGAACGATAATGGCAATAAATGGATTTCATCGCCTCGACCTCGGAATTCCGTGATGATATCTTTCGATAAGAACTTGGCGTTGCTGCCAGTCACGTAAATATCAAATTTGCCTTGAGACAAAAGACCATTGAGCACGAATTCGAAAGAATCAAGTTCTTGAACCTCATCTAGCAAAAGAAAATAC
>CAVKTU010000153.1:0-3274 GCA_963659395.1 Holdemanella sp.
GCTATTGGCGTCGTCGACCCAAACGCAAGGGAATTCCTTCGTTTTAAAACCGTTAAGCGAAAGGAAATAAAGGTATTCGACGTCGAAGGCGAAGCCGTCGATGCGTTGCCTTTCGGCCATCGTCTTGGCCACCGAGGTTCTAAACATCTTGAAGCCGCATTGGGTATCGGAAAAGGGAAAATGGAATTTCCATTTGATGATCTTCCTGGACAAAGATCCGATCAGACGGCGGGAAAGGGATTGCTGGCAACGGATTTCGCTGTCTTCTAAGTGCCGAGAGGCGATGAACGCGTCGTATTCATCCTTTTCGGCAAGCATCGCCTTCAAGGTGTCGAGGGAGGTGGCGAAATCGGCGTCCATGAACAAAACGAAATCGCCAGAGGCGGCCATGATGCCTTTTTGGACGTTATGGCCTTTCCCCGATTTCTCCTCATAGGGAAGGATCTTGATTTGCAAAGGGAGGGATGGGCCGGCTTCTTCCATGGCCTTTTGGCTGGCCAAATCGCTTCCGTCATAGACAATCAGGAATTCATACGTTTCGCCGAGCTTATCAAAAAAAGGAAGTCCGATTTCGCGGATGTTCTTTAGGAGTTTTTCGGTTTGGTTTTTGACGGGGAAGATGACGGATAACTTCATCAAGGACATTATAAGTCCTCAAAGGGGAATTATAAAGAGTGCCCATCTTCTTTTTATGGCGAGAAAACAACAAAAAAACGGCACAGCGTGCCGTTATTTGAATGTTTGGCGACTATTTGGCTTCGGCGTAGACGGAAACGCGTTTCTTGTCGCGTCCGAGGCGCTCGAATTTGACGACGCCGTCGATCAAAGTGTAGATGGTGTCGTCGCCGCCGCGCTTGCAATTGGCGCCGGGATAGACCTTGGTCCCGCGTTGGCGATAAAGAATATTACCCGCGAGGACGTGTTGGCCGTCACCCACTTTGGCTCCCAGCCTTCGGCCGGCCGAATCGCGGCCGTTCTTGGTGCTGGATACGCCTTTTTTCGAGGCGAAGAACTGCAAATCAACGATGAATTTCATGAGCTCTTTTTCCTTTCTAGCCTCACGTTGTCGGGATAAGCCGCAGCGAGGCTTTCTAATTGCTTCTCGATGGTCGAGAAGACGATGGCATCATGCTCCGAGAGGCTCTTTTCGATGCTGACGGAGACATGACCGCTAGATGTTTTGATGACGTAATCGTCGGAATTCTCCAGGGCGTTAAGGCCACCTAGGGTGATGGCGCTTATGCCGGCGCAGACGAGGTCGTGGCCATAGGTGCCGCTACCGGCGTGGCCCCGCACTTCGAGGGAAGCGAGGCGAGAATCCTTATAGACGAAGACGATCTTGATCATTAGGCGTTGATGGCTTTGATCACAAGGCAAGTGTAAGGCTGACGATGGCCGTGTTTACGACGGACGTTGGCTTTGCTCTTGTACTTGTAGACGGTGATTTTCTTGCAAAGGCCTTGCTTTTCGACTTTGGCGACGACGCTGGCACCCTTCACGAAAGGATTGCCGAAAACGTTCTTTTCCCCGCCGACGAAAAGGACTTTGTCAAGAGTCACGTCTTCTCCGGCTTCGACGTCAAGCTTTTCGACGAAGATCTTGTCCCCGACGGAAACCTTGAGCTGCTTGCCGCCGGTCTCTACGATGGCGTACATGCTATTTCCTCCTCTGGCTTAGACTCGCTCTGACGGTTTAGCTTTGGCTAATTAGGACCGTTTTGATGCGGTTGAAGCCCACCAAGGGGCTCAACGTTGGTAATATACCATCATTTAAGCAAAAAGGAAGGAAAATCTTTCCCTTCCCCTTTTCTTCCGACAAGCCTATTTCCAAGTAAAGGCCCAGCCGCCCGGTATTTTGGCGCTGCCGCCATTGCTTCGGAACATGCGGTAGCAAATGACCATGGCAAGCGATATGGCCAAAACGGCCATCACCGCCGTTAACGTCAACGCTTCGCCTGGCTTGATGGATAGCCGCTCTTTGAGAGTCAACGGCCTTCCTTCCATTTTCTTCACCTCCCATATTCATATAGGTGGAAAGAAAGGAAAACGAACCGCGTTTAGAGGTTTTTCAAGCGTTCTTCGATGGAGGCATATAGCGTTTTGTTTTTGGCCAATTTCTCCTTTTCGGCCTCCACTTTCTCCGCCGGCGCCTTTTTTAAGAAGCCGGGGTTTCCCAATAGCCCCTCACCGCGTTTGATCTCGAAAGAGGCTTTCTCCAGGTCGTGGATAAGCTTTTCCTTGAGGGCCGCGGGGTCGATATCCTCTTCGATCGACATGGAAAGCTCAGGGTAAAGGAAAGGTGCGCCTGGCAGACTCTCTGAGGAGATCGTTATCTTTTTGGCGAAGCAAAAACGGGAAAGGTAGTCGCTGGCGCCGCTAAAAGGCTCTTTGGGCGAAATGGTCAAACGGACTTCGGCGTTCGGGGCGAGGCCGCGCTCCGATTTGTAATTGCGGATGTCCTTGATCATTTTGCCAAGCAAAGTCACCGCTTTCTCTTCTTTGGCGAAGAGGTATTTGCGATCATAAGCCGGATAGCTTTCCTCCATGATGGAAGCGCGATGCGTCGGCAAGGAAAGATAGAGCTCCTCGGCAATAAACGGGCAATATGGATAGATCATCAAAAGGATTGCTTTGAGAACGAAGAAGAGGGTGTCCTTGCTCCCCGCGGCCGTCGCCTCGTTTTGAAGGCTCACCTTGCTCATCTCCAAATACGAGGAGCAGAAATCGTCGTAAACGAAATCGTAGAGAGTGCTCGAGGCCTGGCCGAATTCGTAGCGGTCCATCTTCTCGGTGACTTTCTTGACCGTCCGCTCGAGTTTCGAAAGAATGGCCTTATCGATGGGGCTTAGTTTCTTCGCTTCGGGGAGAGAAGGACGATAGCCATCGCCCAAAACCCCTTCGACGTAACGCGTCGCGTTCCAGATTTTGTTGAGATAATTGGCGCTCGCTTCGACTTTTTCCTCGCTGTAGCGCATATCGAGGCCCGGGGCTCCGCTCGTGGTGATGAATAGCCGCATGGCGTCGGCGCCGTATTTGGCGATGACGTCATTGGGATCGACGCCGTTGCCTAGCGATTTGCTCATCTTCCTTCCTAACGAATCGCGGACCAATCCGTGGATCAGGACCTGATGGAAAGGTGCCTTGTCGGTGAAATGCAAAGATTGGAAAATCATCCGGCTCACCCAGAAGAAAATGATGTCATAGCCGGTGACTAAGACGCTGGTTGGGAAATAACGCTCATAATCGGGGTTTTTGGTGTCGGGCCAGCCTAAGGT
>CAVKTU010000154.1:0-3264 GCA_963659395.1 Holdemanella sp.
TTTGCTCCCTTTTGACGATAGATAAATCATGTGTCTTAACGAATTCGTCGATAACGTATGGCATGCCACCGACAACAAGATAATCCCTAAATAATCCATTCATTCTTCGATGGATTTCCTTATCGACGGGCATTTCGTCTCGGAAGCATCCTTTGAGATAATCGATAGTTTTTTCTTGCACCCCCACAGCCAAGCAAAACTCAAAGAAAGAGAATGGATATAAACGCAAAATCGTTACATATCCCACCGGAAAGGAACGAAGGCCTTTAATGGTGACTCCAAGCAAAGAGCCGGAAAGCACATAACGGAAGCTGCCTTCATCGACAAGCCCTTTGATGCGACTGACGATTTCAGGACACTCTTGAATCTCATCCAAAAAAATCACCGATCGACCAGGTAACAACGGTTGCTCGGAATATAAACGCAGCTTATCCAAAAGCTCTTTGTCCGATTTCGTTTCCTCAAACAAGGAGAGCATCTCCCTTTGCAAAATAAAATTTATTTCCAAAAAAGAGATTTTGTTACGATTAAGCATCTCACGAATCAAATAGGTTTTGCCGACTTGCCTAGCACCGTCTAAAAGCAAAGCCTTTTTTCCTCGTTCGATCCATTCTTGAATTTCTTTTTCTTTGAAGCGCTTCATGTTTTACAACTAAATAATAGACATTTTGCCCCGTTTTTCAAGTTAATTTCGGGGCGTTTTGCCCCGTTTTAGAAAATGTAAAGTATATAAATACATTATTATTTTCTTTACGATACAAAAAAACGCCCAATAAACGGGCGTTTAATTATCGTTTATTGATTAAGCAACGATGCCTTCGCCAACTTGATAACGGATGAAGGAGACAACCGCGTTGTCTTTTTCCTTAAGAAGTTGGGCCACGGTCTTGCTTTCGTCAAGCAACCATTTTTGGAATTCAAGACAGTTTTGCGAAAGGACCTTGTCGACTTTGCGTTCGATGATTTGCGCTTTGACGGCCTCGGGTTTGTTTTCGAGCTTAGGGTCGGCAGCCACCTCAGCGGTCGCCACTCCTTTCTCGCGCTCCCTAGTCGCGGCAGGAACGTCGCTCAAGGTGATGAATTCTGGGGCGTTGGCGGCGATATGCATCGCTAATTGATTGGCTAATTCGTCATCCTTTTTGGCAAGGATAAGAAGAACGCCGATCTTACCACCCATATGGATGTAGCTTCCAAATCCCTGTTCGGGGGTCTTGGTAACGATCTGATAACGGCGGAAGGCGATCTTCTCGCCCGTCGCTAAAGCGGTGTCTTCCTTGAATTGTTTGATGTCTTCGTCGGCTTCCTCGAAGGTTTTTGGATCCTTCTTAAGGACTGCTTCGACGGCGGCATTGGCGAATTCATGGAATTTGTCGCAACCCGAGACGAAATCGGTTTCGCAGTTGACCTCGACGATGGCGGCGCGACCGCATTCATCGCAGGTCTTGACGGCCGCTAAGCCTTCGGCCGCGGTGCGCCCGGCGCGTTTAGCCGCTTTGGCGATGCCTTTTTCGCGGAGCCAGTCGACGGCTTTTTCGATGTCGAAATCGCTCGCTTCAAGGGCGTGTTTGCAATCCATCATGCCCGCACCCGTGCGTTCACGGAGGGATTTGATGGCTTCTATTACGTTTTTCTCAGCCATTTTTATCTCCTAATTATTCAGCTTTGCTTTCGGTTTCGGTAGCTGGCGCGGCAGCGGCTTGACGTTGTTCGCGGTAAGCGGCTCTAGCGGCAGCGCGTTCGGCTTGGATCTTCTTTTGACGTTCTTCGCGTTCTTGACGAGCGGCGCGGAGAGCGGCCTTCCTTTGCTCATTGGCCAAGTCGGCGTTGCGGATGGCGTCTTTCATCGTGGCTTCTTCGCCTTCGTCGACGACATAAGCGAATTCGGTCACGCCGCCTTTGGATTCGCTCACAGCGTCGGCTAAGGTGCCAACGAGGAGTTTGACGGCGGAAGCGGCGTCATTGTTGGAAGGAATGGCGAAATCGACTAAATCGGGATCGTCATTGGTGTCGCAGATAGCGAAGGTCATGATGTGAAGCTTGCGGGCTTCGGCGATGGCGTTATGCTCAACGGTCGGGTCGTCCACCACGATCGCTTGGGGAAGGCGGCGCATTTCCTTGATGCCTTCGAGGTTACGAGAGAGCTTCTCGAGTTCTTTCTTGAGAATGGCGAGTTCTTTCTTCGGCAGATTGTCGAAGGTACCGTCATCGCGCATCGTCTCTAATTCTTTGAGGCGTTTGATACGGGATTGGATGGTGCGGAAGTTGGTCAAGGTGCCACCTAACCAACGGTTGCTGATATAGAAGGAACCGCTGCGGATAGCTTCGTCTTGGACGATTTGCTTGGCGACTTCTTTGGTGCCGACGAAGAGGACTTTGCCGCCTTCATCAACGATGCTCTTGAGTTTGGCGTAGGCCAAAGTCACTTGCGTGCAGGTCTTCGTTAAATCGATGATGTAGATGCCATTTCTCGCGCCATAGATGAATTTGCCCATTTTGGGGTTCCAGCGGCGTGTTTGATGTCCGAAATGGACGCCGGCTCCGAGAAGTTTTTTCATCGTCATGACCGGAGCGCTCGGGTCATGAAGGATTTGAGCCATGGTCGGCTCAGCTGGGGCCGCTTCGACGGCGGTCTCTTCGACTTTGATTTCGTCACTCATTTGGTGACCTCCATTTGTTTGTGCCTCCCCCGCTTCTAGAAACTGACCACCTTAACGCTTTTTAAGCTGCTTCGCCCGTTAAGGAACACGGCGTTTGATCCACGAGGTGCGTATTAGCTCTCTTTGAGAGCCGAGCGTGATTATATCACGCATGACAATGCCTTCAAAGAAATATCGTTTTGAGGCGAATTTGTGCGTTAAATGACAAAGTTATCGCGAATGGTGAGACTTGTATCGGCATCCTTTTGTGTATCGATTCCATTTCATAAAATTTCCGAAACCGGAAAAAATATTAAATAGAAATGTTGATAGCTGGAAATTTAAACAATATAATTTGTTTAAGGACGGGAAGCGATTATGCCACGAATCGAAAGAAACGAATATCTTGAACAACTAAAAAGCCGAATGCACAACGGAATGATCAAAGTCGTAACTGGCTTACGGCGGGTAGGCAAATCATATTTCCTCAACGACATTTTCCGTGATTACTTAACTTCGCAAGGGATAAAAGACGAACAAATCGTCAAATTCGATTTTTCTTCTCAGAAAGATTTGCTGATGATTAGCGAAGATTATCTCGAACTTAAGAAAAAGCGAAGAAAAATCA